>JANMMH010000212.1:0-6345 GCA_031373055.1 Rubrivivax sp.
CTGAATCGCCGCAGCTTGCCGCGCTTTGCCTTCAAGCGCGGCCATACACAGCTCGTGCATCAAGCGCGGCGCGATGTTGGCCGTGACGCTGACGTTGCCGTGCGCGCCCAGCAACATCAAGGCGATGGCCGTGTTGTCGTCCCCCGAATAGATCGAGAACCCAACAGGTGCTTGCTTGATGAGCCAGCTACCGCGTTCGATGTCGCCACTGGCTTCCTTGATGCCGATGACGCCGGGCACTTGGGTCAAACGCAGCACCGTCTCGTTGTTCATATCGGCCACCGTGCGCCCGGGAACGTTGTAAAGCACCATGGGCAAATCAACGGCCTCGGCCACCGCGCGGAAGTGGCGATAGATGCCTTCCTGCGAAGGCCGGTTGTAGTAGGGCACCACCGACAAATGGCAGTCGGCGCCGACCTGTTTGGCGAAGCGCGTGAGCTCGATGGCCTCGCTCGTGGCATTGGCGCCGGTGCCGGCCATGATGGGCACGCGGCCTGCGGCATGCTCAACAGCCACGCGGATGATTTCGCAGTTCTCGGCCATCGACACGGTGGGTGACTCACCCGTGGTGCCCACCACGCCAATGCAGTCGGTGCCCTCAGCGATCTGCCAATCGATCAGGCGGCGCAAGGCAGCGAAGTCGACGCTGCCGTCCTCGTGCATCGGCGTGACGAGCGCCACGATGCTGCCTGTGATGGGTTTCATGCCGGAGACACCTGTCTGAGAAGAGCGCGATTCTAGCTGCGGCCCTGCAGGGCATAACGAGGCGGCGCGCCTGCATTAAACGCACTCTCGTTGACGGCCACGACCCGCTGCACGAAGCTTGCGGGTGCGTCGACGAAGCCGTCTTCATAGGCCACTACGCGCAGCCCACGTGTCACGTCCAGCAGCTCCCCGGGCCGCAGCAGAAATTCCGCGCGCGAGGGCCGCCCGATCGTGTGCTGGCCGACACCAAAGGTCTCGTGGATGAACACGCCACCATCAGCCAGCGTGGCGAACAGCGCAGGCCACAGCGGGCGCCACAGATAGTTGGTGACGACGATGGCGTCGAAGCTGCGACCCGCCAGCGGCCAGGCGGCTGCTTCGAGGTCGGCTTCAATGACCTCGGCCACGGCCACCAAGCCCGCGAGTGCCGCGCCGTCGCGATCAACACCGGTCACCCGGAAGCCTTGTGCCGCCAGCCAGCGCACATGGCGGCCGCTGCCGCACGCCAGGTCGAGCACCCTCGCGCCAGGTGTTAGTAGATGCACCCAGCGCGTGAGCCAAGGCGACGGCACCGGCACGTCATGCGGCGACATCAAAAGCAAGCCCAGAAACGCGTGGCCAGGTCCACCACCGTGTGCGGGTCGAGGTAGGCCAGAAAGACCGCACCCAGCAGCAGCGCTGATGCGCCCCACGCGGCGATTCGAAGCCAGGCTGACTTCATGTCACTGCCATCAAACAGGCTGCGCCTGCGGCCGCAACACCGCCGCTTCGCGCACGGGCCAGTTCAGCAGCGCAGCCGCCACACCCAGCGCGATCGTGATGCCCCAAACGACGTTGTAGTTGCCCGTCGTGTCATACAAACGACCACCCAGCCATGCGCCCAGAAACGAGCCCATCTGGTGACTGAGGAAGGCAAAACCGCTCAAGGTCGACATGTAGCGCACGCCAAACATCTGCGCGACGATGGCATTGGTGGGCGGCACCGTCGACAGCCACAGCAGGCCCATCAGCGAGGCGAAGATATAGACGCTGGCCGGCGTCAAGGGTGCCAGCAAGAAGACCGCAATCACCACGGCGCGCAAGAGGTAAATGGCCGAAAGAATCTGGTTCTTCGGCATGCGCTGGCCGAGCGCGCCCGCACCGTAGGTGCCGAAGACGTTGAACAGGCCGATCAAGGCCAGCGCGGTGGTCGCAACCTCGGGCGACAAGCCCTTGTCCTTCAAGTAACTGGGCATATGCACGCCGATGAAGACGACCTGGAAGCCGCAGACAAAGTAGGCCGCCGTCAGCAGCTGAAAACTGCGGTGGCCAAAGGCCTCGCGCAACGCGCTACCCATACTTTGACTCGGGCCGCTGATCGTTTGCAGCGGGCCTTCACGCAGGAAGAAAGCCAGCGGCACGATGATCAGCGCGACCATCGCCAGCGCGTGCAGCGCGCTCTGCCAACCCAAGGCGCTGATCAAGCTGTTCTCAACCGGCACCATGAGGAACTGGCCGAATGAGCCCGCCGCCGCCGTGACACCCATCGCCCACGAGCGCCTGTCCGGCGCCACGTTGCGCCCAATCACGCCGTACACCACAGCGTACGTGGTGCCCGCTTGCGCCATGCCCATCAGCACTCCGGCGCCGGCCATGAAGCCCAGCCCCGAGCTGGCCTGCGCCATGCCGAGCAAACCCAGCGCATACAAGACGCTACCGATGATGAGCACACGAAACGCGCCCCATCGATCGGCGGCCATGCCGGCAATGGGCCCGGCCAGACCCCAGACGATGTTCTGCACGGCGATGGCCAGCGCAAAGGTCTCACGCGTCCAGCCGCGATCCATGGTGATGGGCTGCAGCCACAGGCCAAAGCCATGGCGAATGCCCATCGAAAGCGTCACGACCATGGCGCCGCACACCAGCACCTGAAGCATCGACAGCCGGGGCGGCGTTGAAGCGCTATTCATGCGGCGAATCTAGCGGAAAACACGCCTGGCTGGCGGTGCGCGCACCCGTACAGTGGGATGCACGAATGAACACATCCACGAGGAGGCGCGCATGAAGGTCCTGGTGCTGGGCAGCGGTGTGATCGGCGTGACGGCGGCGTACTACCTGGCGCGTGCCGGCCACGAGGTCGAGGTCATCGAGCGCCAGTCCGGCCCCGCGCTGGAAACCAGTTTTGCCAACGCCGGTGAAGTCTCGCCAGGCTACTCGGCGCCCTGGGCTGGACCCGGTGTGCCGCTCAAAGCCATCAAGTGGATGCTGATGGCGCACAGCCCGCTGGTCATCTGGCCCATGCTCGACCCCGCGATGTGGCGCTGGGGTGCGGCCATGCTGGCCAACTGCACCGCGAGCGCCTACGCGCTGAACAAGAGCCGCATGGTGCCCATCGCCGAATACAGCCGCGACTGCCTCAAGACGCTGCGTGCTGAGACCGGCATCACCTACGACGAGCGCACCCAAGGCACGCTGCAACTCTTTCGCACGCAAAAGCAGCTCGACGGCATCGCCAAAGACGGCGAGATCCTGCAGCAATACAAAGTGCCCTTCGAGGTGTTGGACCGCGCGGGCTTTTGCCGGGTCGAGCCCGCACTCAAGCTCACGCAAGAGAAGTTTGTCGGCGCGCTGCGCCTGCCCGGTGACGAGACGGGTGACTGCTTCCTCTTCACCCAGCGGCTGGCCGAGATGGCGCGTGCTTTGGGCGTTAGCTTTCGGTTCGCCACTACCATCCAGGGCATCGACCATGAAGGCCAGCGCGTCAGCGGCGTGCGCACCGATGCCGGCACCCTCAGGGCCGATGCCTACGTGGTGGCGATGGGCAGCTACTCGCCGCTGGTCGTCAAGCCGCTGGGCCTGCGCCTGCCGGTCTACCCCGTCAAGGGCTACTCGATCACGGTGCCCATCACCGACGCCGCCGCTGCGCCCGAGTCAACGATCATGGACGAGACGCACAAGGTGGCGGTGACGCGCCTGGGTGACCGCATCCGCGTCGGCGGCACGGCCGAACTCGCCGGCTACAGCCTGGAGCTGCGCGAGTCGCGCCGGCGCACGCTGGATCATGTCGTGACCGAACTCTTCCCACGCGGCGGCGACGTCAGCAAGGCCAGCTTCTGGTGTGGCCTGCGGCCAATGACGCCTGATGGCACGCCGATCATTGGCGCCACGCCCTACGGCAATCTTTATCTCAGCACGGGGCACGGCACGCTGGGGTGGACGATGGCGGCTGGCTCAGGGCGGCTGCTGGCTGACCTGATATCCGGCCGAACGCCGGACATTTCGATGCAGGCACTTACCATGGCGCGCTACCGCCACGCGTTCAGCGCTTGACGCCATTGGCCGCGTCGTGCGTCGTCGTCAGACGCCCGCCGCGGGCAGCGCCACCTAACGAAGCTGCTTGCGCAGCTCCCACACATCGGCCTGCTGAGGGAAGGACTTACCTAGCGCCGAAAGCTTATCCAGCTCGACCCTGGCCAACGGAAAGTCTCGCGCCTTGACGGCGATTCGCGCCAGGTGCAGCCGCATCGCGAGCGCGTCAGGCGCCAGCTCGACGACCTTCTTCTGGTTCTCCAAGGCGGCCTGCAACTGATCGGCGCTGGCCAGCGCCGCCGAAAGCGTATCCAGGATGTCAGCCCTCTTCGGTTGCAACGCGGCGGCCTTGGTGGCTACGGCGACCGCTTCAGGCTTGGATTGCTGGACCAGCACCCAGGCCAGGTTGTTGAGCGCATCGGCATCACGCTCATCGGTGGCGACGATGGCACGGTAGCGGGCCTCGGCGGCTGCGAAGTCGCGGCCCACCAGCGACAGGTCGCCCATGTATTTGAGAAACGGGTTGTCGGCTGGGTTTTTGGCCAGCCACTGCGCCGCTAAGCGCGCCGCCTCGTCCTTCTTGCCCGACGCAAGCAAGCTGCCGTGAAGCTGCACCGTCAGCTCGGAAGACTGTCCACGCTGGGCCGCATTGCGGAACGCGGCAACGGCCAGATCCCATTGCTGTTGTGCCGCGTACACCAAACCCTCGAGGTGGAAGCCCGCCGCGGCCTTGGGCTGCAGCCTTTGCACATTACGGGCAACACGCAGCGCTTCAGGCCAGTTCTTGGCGACCGTGGCCAACCCCGTGAGTTTGGCCTGCGCGGCGATCATGTTGGGCTTGAGCGCCACTGCCTGCTTGAGCGACTCCATCGCCGATTCATTCTGGTTAAGCCCGATATAAACATCGGCCATGAGCAGATGCGGCTCGGGCGCCCGTGGCTGTGCTGAGACGATCTTTCGGAAAGTAGTCAATGCCTGTGCCGTTTCTCCCACGGCCAGTTGCGCGCGTCCTAGCGCTTCAACGATGGCAAGGTCGCTCGGAAGGACACCAGTGGCACTTTGCGCTGCGGCCAACGCCGCCGTGCCATTGCCAGAGCGAATCAGGTGGTTGATAAGCGACAACCTTGGCTGCGGCTGACTCGGATGCAGCTGCACGACCATCTCGAAGGCTTCTTTGATATTTTGGGGCGGCTCGCCGGCCCGCGAACGGATCTCGGCCATGGCCAACAGGGCTTCCTGGTGGTTTGGGTCCAGCGCCAGAACGCTTTGGAAGCGCCGCATCGCCTTGTCAGGGTCGCGCGCCTGGAGGTCCAAATCCGCTAGCGACAGGGCTGCGGGAACGAAGGACTTGTCGAGTTCAAGTGCCTGCTCGAAATAGCTGCGGGCCGCGCCGGCATTGCCAGCCTTTAGCTGCAAACCGCCAAGCGTCCAAAGGGGCAAAGGCTTTCCTGGCAGCTTCCTGGCGATACCTTGCGCGGCCGTGAGGGCCGCTGGAATGTTGCCGGAGCGCAGCCGCGCCGACAGCAAGGCCATGTCGGAGTAGGTGCTGCGATCGGTGGCCGCTGCTGACTCGAGTTCACTGAATCCGGCTTCAACTTCGCCCTTGGCGATGCGCGTCAACGCCAGGGCCGTGCGTAGCTTCGGATCGCCCGGTGCCGCCGCAGCAGCGCGCTCGAACAAGCGCATCGCGACTATCGGCAACCCCGACTGCAGCGCGGCCTCAGCCGAAAGCGCAAGTGCGACGGGATCCGAGCGCTTGGGCGACACCATCGGCTCCAGGATCGCCGAGGCCTTGTCCGGGGTCCCGAGGCGCAGGTAGGTCTGTGCCATCAGGTGCCGCACACGCGGCATGTTGGGCGCGATGACCATCGCGCGAGTGAGGTACTCCTCCGCAGCGCGCAAGGCGCCCATCTTCAATTCCACCTCGCCGGCCAACATCAGCGAACGTAGATCATTCGGGTAGTCGACCACGGCTTGCTGAATGACATCGCGCGCCGCCTTGAAGTCGCCCTTGGCGACCGCCAGCTTGGCTTCGAAAAAGCTTGTCTGCAAGTAGCCCGGTGCAACTTCGACCAGCCTATTGAGCCGCGTACGCGCAGCGGCCAGATCGTGCGAACCGAGGGCCATCGCTACCAAGGTCGCATGCGATGGCAGATGCCGCGGGTTGGTCCTGAGCGCTTGCTCGTAAGCCGCCATCGCGGCGACAGCGTCACTTTTGGCCAACAGCAGGATGTCGCCTTTGAGCTTCCAGGCGTCGGTGGCGCCAGGGTGGGCCACAAAAATTTCATCCAGTATGCGCAGCGCATCGTCGACGCGCTTCTCCGCCATGGCAAATTGGGCACGCACGACGTT
>JANMMH010000262.1:0-2074 GCA_031373055.1 Rubrivivax sp.
GTGCTGAGCGTATCCGGGGTTGAAGAGCGCATCGGTGAAGTGCCCGGTGTTGAAAGCGTCACGGTGGATTTCGCAGCCGGCAGTGCCACCGTGCGCTTCGACGAAACCCGGCTCAGCCTGGCCGACATCCGATCGAGTGTGCGTCAGAGCGGGTCCAAGGACGACGCAGCCGACGACGGGGGCAAAAACCCGGAAGCATCGGAAAAGCCGGACGCGCCCTCCGCAGACCCCAAGCCCGTTGCCGTGAAGGCACCGCCAGCAGCGGCCAGCGCGGACGCCAGTCCGCCAGACAAGGACGGAATGAAGGGCATGAAGGGCATGCCGGCCAGCAGCTGAGACCCCGGACGCCTTGCGCAGGCGCCGCCTTGAAGGACTACCCGTTGGAGACGCGATGAAAACGAGCGTGATTGATGTGCACGACATGCTCTCGGTGCTGAGCGTGCCTGGGGTCGAAAAGCGAATCGGCGAAGTGCCGGGTGTCGAAAGCGTGACCGTCAATCACGCCGCGG
Source organism: Rubrivivax sp. (assembly GCA_031373055.1). GTDB lineage: Bacteria > Pseudomonadota > Gammaproteobacteria > Burkholderiales > Burkholderiaceae_C > Rubrivivax. The sequence continues at coordinate 510 of JANMMH010000262.1, forward strand.
GCAGCGCGACGGTGCGCTACGACGAAACGCGTCTCCACGTTGCCGACATCAAGTCGGACGTTCGCCAGCGCGGCTACGAATCGGCAGCACACGAGGACACCCCGAAGCCCGCGAAAGAGGCGGGCGCGCCAGCACCGTCGCAAGAGGTGCCGCAAAAGGTGCCGCAAGAGGCGCCGCAAGACGCACCCGTCCCTGCTGTACCCGCAGCGCCGGTGGCGGCTGAAGCTCCCGCCCCCGAAGCTGTACCGACAGATCCACCAGCCCATGCGGAACCAGACGCTCAGGAGCCCGGCCTGGTCGAGAAGGCGACCGCCTGGGTGCGAGAGACTTTGGGCGGTGAGGACAAGGACAAGGGCGAACCCGACGCGGCGGAATCTTCCACGGCTCAGGTTGCCACAGGCAAGCCCACTGACGCGCACGCCGGCCATACCGCGCACAAGCCGGCCGCCGGTGCAGCCCCCGCGATGTCCGCCGACATGGCGCACGAGATGGGCCACAGCGGCGGCGACATGAGCGCGATGGTGCGCGTCATGCGCAATCGGTTCTGGATCTGCCTGGTCTTCACGATTCCGATCTTCATCTACGCCCCGATGGGCGACATGTGGCCGGCGCCAAAGCCGCCTTTCGGGTTGGATCTGAACCTGTGGCTGTTCTTCTTCGCCACCGCCGCGGTGGTGTATCCGAGCTGGCCCTTCTTCGTCTCTGCTTGGCGCGCGCTGTTGAAGGGCACGCTGGGCATGGCGGCACTCATCGTGCTGAGCGTGGGCACCGGCTATCTGTTCAGTGCCTTCACCACCTTCTTCTACAAGGAAGGCGGGCAGTTCTTCGAGGCCGTTGCCGTGCTGCTGGTGTTCATCCTGCTCGGCCACTGGCTGGAGATGCGCGCGCGCGCCGGTGCATCGTCGGCCATCCAGGCGCTGATGAACCTGACGCCGACCCAGGCCAACGTCATCCGCAATGGCAACGAGGTCGAGATTGCTACGGCCGAGGTCTTGGCCGGCGACATCGTCGTGATCCGGCCCGGCAACAAGATCCCGGTCGATGGCGTGATCGAGACCGGCGAGTCGCTGGTCGATGAATCGATGCTCACCGGCGAGTCGATGCCGGTGAAGAAGGGGCCGGGCGCCACGGTCGTGGGTGCCAGCATCAACAAGAGCGGCAGCTTCCGCTACAAAGCCACCAAGGTCGGGGCCGACTCGGCGCTGGCCCAGATCGTGAAGCTCGTGCAGGAGGCGCAGAACTCCAAGGCACCGGCGCAACTGCTGGCCGACCGGGCCGCGCAATGGCTGGTGATTGCGGCCATCGCCATCGGCCTGAGCACCTTCGCGGTGTGGTTCTGGGTCATCGGCGAGACGCTGCTGCTGGCGGTGACGCTGACGATCACGGTCTTCGTCATCGCTTGCCCCGATGCGCTGGGGCTGGCCACGCCGATGGCGGTGATGGTGAGCACCGGGCTGGGTGCCGCCAACGGCATCCTGTTCAAGAACGCCTCGGCGCTGGAAGACGCCACCAAGCTCGACGTCATCATCTTCGACAAGACGGGCACGCTCACCGTCGGTCAGCCC
>JANMMH010000273.1:0-1763 GCA_031373055.1 Rubrivivax sp.
CACGGTGACGAATTGGCTCATCATGCCGGCGTCCTCATGTTCGAGGATGTGGCAGTGGAGCATGAGCGGTGTGGCCGAGGCCAATGCCGGTGTTTGCACCGCCACGCTCACCTGCTGCATCGGCCCGACGACGAAGGTGTCGCGCAGGCCGCGTTCATAAGCCGGCGGCGGCACGCCGTCGCGGGACAGCAGCGACATGGGCACGCCATGCACGTGCATCGGATGCGCCATGCCGGTGGCGTTGAAGAAACGCCAGACTTCCACCCGGTTGGCGCGCACGGCAAAGTCGATGCGCTGCATGTCGAAGCGCCTGGCATTGATCGTGAACGCGCTGCCCATCATGCCGCCGTCCAGCGTGAAGGAGCGCAGCGTGGCACCTGCACTGGCAACGACCGCCGGCGCCGTGGCCAGACTGCCTGGCGGCGCGACGATGGCGCCGGGCTGGCGTGGCAGCGAGACGCGAATCGTCAACGCGGTGGTCTCGGAGGTGTCTGAGCTCGAGCCCATGCCCATGCCGAAACCGAAGCCGTCGTCGACCGAGCTGGCATAGAGCGCTAACACCGAGCCCGTCGCCACCGCGCTGAAGTCGACCAGCATCTCGGCGCGCTCGCCAGGCGCCAAGACCAGCGACCCACGCGGCAGCGGCGCACTGAGCATGCCGCCCTCGTTGGCGACTTGCAGCCAGGGCAGCGAGCCGCCCAGACGCAAGGCCAAGCTGCGCGCGTTGCAGCCGTTGAGCAGGCGCAAGCGCACCCACTGGCTGGGTGCTTGCCATTCGGGCGCAAAGGCGCCGTTCACCAGCAGGCGGTCTCCCGTGTAGCCGCGCCAGGGCTCGCTGGCGTCCAGGCTGTAGTCGATCTCGCCTGCGGCCGTGAAGCGTTTGTCTTGCAGCACCAGCGCCAGGTCGTCGACACCCCAGGCATTGGGCAAGTTCGTCGCCGGGCCTGCGGCGTCGTCGACGATCAAGAGCCCCGCCAAGCCCGCCACCACCTGGCGACCCGTCGCGCCATGCACATGCGGGTGGAACCAACAGGTCGACGCCGGGTTGGCCACCGTGAAGCGCGCTTCCCAGGTGGCGCCGGGGGCGATGAGCTGATGCGGGCCGCCGTCCATGCTCGCCGGCACGACCAGGCCATGCCAATGCGCCGTGGTGGCCTCGCTGAGCTGGTTGTGCACGCGGATGCTCGTGCGCTGGCCATTGCGCAAGCGCAAGGCTGGGCCCAGCAGCGCGCCGTTGTATCCCAAGGTGTTGCTGCTGACGCCGCTGAGCAGTTGCGCGCGACTGCGTTGCGCAGTGAGCGAAAAAGCACGGCCACCCGCGCCATCCGAGACGCCCTCATCCAGCGCAATGATGGGCAACGCACGCGGCGGGCCCGAGCCGGCGCCTGCATCGATGAGCGGCGGTGCACTGCCCAGCCCACCCATCATGCCGCCGCCACCACCACAAGCGCTGATCTGCGCCAGCGTGGCACCCGCGCAGCCCAGCAGCCAGGCGCGCCGACGGCGGTCGAAGGTCACGGCGTCGAGGGCCGCGAGCCTGTCACTTCGGGTAGTTTGCATAGACGCTCGATTGACCTGCGGGGTTGATGAGCAGCACTTGATACGGATCCTTGCGCCCGGGCACGTCCATGCCTGGTGAGGACGGCGGCATGCCCGGCACGGCCAAGCCAATGGCTTTGGTCTTGCTCGCCAGCAGCCGCTTGATTTCGTTCGCGGGCACATGGCCCTCGATCGCGTAGCCGCCGACGCTTGCCGTGTGGCAG
>JANMMH010000329.1:0-3044 GCA_031373055.1 Rubrivivax sp.
GCGGTCCCGTTCGAACGCCGCCGACTTCTCTTGCGCCTTCTCGGGCGTGAGCGGGCCGTCGGGGTTGTCGGCGGTCTTCATCAGGTAAGGCGGCACGGCCGCGGCGAACACCACGCTGTGCAGGCGCGATTCGCCATGCCGTGCGATGTAGCGTGCCACTTCGCCGCCGCCCATCGAGAAGCCCACCAGGGTCACATCCTGCAGATCACACTGATCCATCACACGCTGCAGATCGTCGGCCAACGTGTCGTAGCCGTAGCCCGATTCCGGCTTGTCCGAGCGGCCAAAGCCGCGGCGGTCATAGGCCACGACGCGATAGCCCGCTTCACGCAGCGCCGAGACTTGCGGCTCCCAGGCCGCAGCCGACAGGGGCCAGCCGTGGATCAGAACCACCGGCCGACCACTGCCGCCGCTGTCCTCGATGTGCAGGCGAACGGCGTCGGCGGGTGGCGCATCGGCATTGGGCGATGCCTTCGAGCTCGACATACCGCCAGCAGCGGCACCCCCCAAGGCGCCTGCAATGGCACCCAGGGTGCCGCCCACCACGACGCCCACCGGACCGCCCACCGCGATCCCGATGCCCGCGCCGAGGGCCGCACCGCTCACCACGCCACCACCCATCATCACGGACTTGGCCTCGCGCTCGGCCTCCTCGGGCGTCAGTGCAACTTGCGCCTCGGCGCTCGGGTCCTGCGACGGAATGCCGTGCCCGGGCCGAGCCTGCTCGGCAAGGTCTGGGTCGGCAGGTGCAGCCCGCAGCAGCTGTAGCGTGGATTCGTTCATGGGGTACTCCTTAGGAAGTTGAGCTCGAAGCGAGCGCGAGCGTCGATGAATGGCAAGACCCGTTGTACGGCTTGCCCTGCATCGATCCTGTCCTCCTGCAGGCCGAGACGACGTAGGACATGGGGACCGATCGAAAGCATCTGAGCTGGTAGCCGTTGCCTGCGGCTCCGTCGGTTTGCATACGGGGCTGGAGAGGCGTGCACCCGCCTTTGACCGGGGGCTGTGCGTTCACGACTTAAGCGCTGCTTCAAGCTGCGCCTTGTTCATCGTGGAGCGTCCCTTCAAACCGCGCTTTCGGGCCTCGTTGCGAAGCTGAAGCAAGGTTCGCCCGCCGGGCCCCTGGTGCGAGCGCAGGCCGCCGCGCCGGCTTGCTGACATGTCGTTGATCGAAGAAAGGCTGGCTTCTACGGACTCGCCATGTTGCGCACGCTCCTTGTTGACGACGCGGGCCGCGATCTCCTGGGCAAGAGGCTGGGGCTTGCCCTGGGCGAGCAGGCTTTCCTTGATGTGCACGTACTGGCGCTCGCGCTTGGCGCTCCAGGTCTTCTGTGGCATGACCATTCCTCCAGTTCTTGAGCCGAGCCAGCCCGCGAATGCTGTTGTCGGGCCATTGAATGTCTGCTGCGATGCGCGGCCCTGTCTGTTCGGCGCCGCACGGTTGCGCCAGTCAGATCGCGGCAAGCTGCAGGCCTGTGCAGACGCTCGGGATCACCCGCATCTGCACCTCAGCCTTTCAGCAGGCAGCTCCGCTTCTTTTCCGGCAACGCCACCCTTGCACCCAATGGCCAAGACAGTGTTGACGTGGGCACTGATCGCGATCGGCATCCTCGCGATCCTGGTCACGCTAGCCCTGGTTGTGCCGGTGAAACTGTGGCGCACCGGTGAAGCGCCCCAACCCGAACTGGAGCACCAGCCTCCGGCTCCTGATACCGTGAAGCCCAGACGTGTGTGGGTCGATACCGATGCCGCCTGTGGCACCGGCCAGAAACGGGATCCGGACGATTGCCTTGCGTTGCTCCTGCTGGCGGGTACAGCCCACATCGACATTGCCGGCATCTCGACAGTGTTCGGCAACGCGCCCGTTGACGAAACTGACGAAGTGACGCGCGCGCTGGTGCAGACACTGGATGGCGGCGCAGGCCGCCCCGGGCGGGCTGTGCTCGCAAGCGTGCCCGTCTTCAAGGGTTGCGGTGCCTCGGCATCGAAGTGTCTCGAAGATGGCGGCAGCCAGGACGCGCAGGGCGCGTTGCAGCAGGCGTTGCAGCAAGGCAGCCTGGAGGTCGTGGCGCTCGGGCCGCTGACCAACCTGGCGGCCGTGCTTGCCCGTGAGCCGGCCTTGGCGAGTCGGGTGTCCCGCGTCATTGCCGTCATGGGTCGCCGGCCCGGCCATCGTTTCCATCCCAGTGAGAACCGTGCCACCGGCGCCACGCTGTTCGGCCACGGGCCGATTTTTCGGGACCTCAACGCCGTGCTGGACCCCCAGGCGGTCGCGGTCGTCCTGGCCTCGGGCGTTCCTGTGGTCCTCATCCCGTACACCGCGGCGAGGCAGGTGTTGGTGACCCGCAGCGATCTCGACCGCATCGCCCGCATCGGCCCGGCGGGGGCATGGGTCGCCGCGCGCAGCCGCGCGTGGCTCGAGTTCTGGCGCAGCGAAGCCGGGCTCGATGGCTTCTATCCCTTCGATCTAATGGCGGCCGCCTACGTGCGCAACCCGGCGCCATTCGCTTGTGCGCGCGTGACGGCTTGGGTGGGAGCAGATGCGCTGTTGCCCTGGTTCGGGGGCGGCCCGGCGCTTCTGGTGGCACAGCGGGTGGGCTTGCCCGAGTCAGCGACGGCGACCGCCCAGGCCCTCTACTGCGATGTCGTGACCATCGGTGTTGGCGAGTTGTTCCCGTAGCTCCAAGCAAACCGCAAAAGCATCTGTCAATGGGCTAGATCGACGAGCTTGAGCTGGTTGCGCACCGCGCGGCGCTGGCATCGGATGTCCGGCATCTGGTCGACAGGCGCCTGCGGCATGGGCGCTGGTGCGGCTGCTTCTTCGGGGTGGTCTGGCATGGCTTGCTTGCTGAAGGGGTCCTGCATGCATCGCTGGTGGGGTCGGCGAACGATGAGCTGCGAACCGCGCATCTAGCCGAGCCGCGAGTCGGTGCCGAACTGGGCAACCCGGTACGCTGCAGGTTCGTCTACCTGTCCAGCGGATGGCCGCCTATCCAGCCTCAACTCGTGCGAAGTACTCCTTGAGGGTTCGCTGCCAAGCCGGT
>JANMMH010000287.1:0-1937 GCA_031373055.1 Rubrivivax sp.
TTGCTGGCGCGAACGCGTTAGCGTCTTTTCCTAACTTTCAAAGTGAGTGCACGATATGGATCTCGGAATCAGCGGTAAATGGGCTCTGGTGTGTGCGGCCAGCAAGGGCCTGGGCAAAGGCTGCGCCACCGCGCTGGTGCGTGAAGGCGTCAACGTCGTCATCACGGCGCGGGGCGACGAGCTGCTGCAAGCCACCGCCACTGAATTGCGCGCGATCAACCCTGCGGTGCAGGTCATCGCGGTAGCCGGTGACATCACCACCGAACAAGGCCGCGCGGATGCGCTGGCTGCCGCGCCGCACATCGACATCCTCGTCAACAACGCAGGTGGCCCGCCGCCTGGCGACTTTCGCGACTGGGACCGCGAGGCCTGGCTCAAGGCCGTGGACGGCAACATGATCACGCCCATCGAGCTCATCAAAGCCACGGTCGACAAAATGGCCGAGCGTGGGTTCGGCCGCGTCATCAACATCACGTCGTCGTCGGTGAAAGCGCCGATCGACTTTCTGGGCTTGTCCAACGGCGCGCGCTCGGGCCTCACCGGTTTTATCGCCGGCATTGCGCGCCAGCCGCGCCTGGCTTCACGCAACGTCACCATGAACAACATGCTGCCGGGCTCGTTCGATACCGACCGCTTGAAGGGTGGCTTCTCGGCCGTGGCCAAGAAGTCGGGCCAGGAGGTCGACGCCGTGCGCGCCACAAGACTCAAGACCATCCCCGCCGCGCGTTTTGGCAGTGCCGAGGAGTTCGGCGCCGTGTGTGCGTTCTTGTGCAGTGAAGCGGCGGGTTACCTCAACGGGCAGAACATCTTGCTCGACGGTGGGGCCTACCCCGGCACTTACTGAGTCGGGCTTACGCGCCTACATGGAACCCCTAAGCGCCACCAGCGTCGGATAATTCTTGCTCTACCTCGCGCCAAACGGCAGGCCACCGAGCTACTGGACTACACCCCCTTGCGCGAGATGTGCAAGCAGCGCCTGAACGCGCAAGGAGCCTGACCATGACGACCGTGCAAATCACCTTGCCCGACCAGCTCGCCCAGGAAGCGCAGCGCGCGGGACTGCTGTCCTCGGCGCGTTTGGAGGGTTGGCTGCGCGATCAGCTCAAGACGCAGCGTGTCGATGAACTGTTTTCGGCGATGGATCGCATGGCCACCGTCGATGTGCCGACCGTCATGTCGCCCGAGGAAGTTGCTCAGGAGATCGCCGCCATGCGCGCCGAGCGGCGCGCGAAGAACCCGAACTGAGCGCACATCCCGTGCGGTTGGTACTGGATACCAATGTGGTGGCCTCAGCGTTCCTGTGGGGCGGCACACCGCGCCTGCTGCTGCAGGCCGCGCGCGAGAAGCGTATCGAACTGTTCACCAGCACGCCGATGCTGGCTGAGTTGACCGACATCCTCGGGCGACGCAAGTTCGCCCGGAAGATCGCCGCGCCTGGCATGACCATCGATCAGCTTGTTGATGCCTATGCGCAATTGGCCGTACTTGTGCGAGCGGCGCCCATCGCACGCGTTGCGCCTGATCCCGATGACGATGTGGTGTTAGGCACCGCTATCGCCGCGCACGCGGATCTGCTCGTGACTGGAGACAAGCCGCTGCTGTCCGTGGTCGAGTACCAAGGCGTTAGGGCCATCGGCGTGGCGCAGGCCATCGCCAAGATCGACGCGCCTAGCAAGACTTGACCTTGGCATCGGTCGGGTACTTACTGAGCGCGCCGTCCCAAGCTGGTGACGGCGATGCCGGCCACGATGAGCGCGAACGCCAGCAAGTGGTAGGGCTCGGGCCGGCTGTCGAGGAGCCACATCGAGAGCAGCGCGGCAAAGAGCGGCGTGAGGTTGTTGAACACGGCCGCCAGTTGCGGCCCGCCTTCGGCCACGCCCAGGCCCCAGCAGCGGTAGGCGCCGATTGAGGCGCCGAGAGCCGTGTAGAGAAGGGCT
>JANMMH010000304.1:0-9854 GCA_031373055.1 Rubrivivax sp.
GGCGTGAGCACGCTGCCGATTGAGATGATGGCTTACATGGAAACGAGCTACGACCCCTCGATCGCTGCGCTGTCCACGCTGCTCGTGCTCTTCACCATTGCGCTGGTGGCTACGACCGAGCGTTTGCTGGGAATCTCCAAGTACGTATGAGTTACCTAACACTCGAAGCACTGTCACTGAGCTACGGCAAAACGGCTGCCGTGCACGCGCTGGACCTAGCGGTGCCGCAGGGCCAGCTCGTCAGCCTGCTGGGCCCGTCGGGCTGCGGCAAGACGACGACCATGCGTGCCGTGGCGGGGCTGCTGCCACCCACCGCCGGGCGCATCACTTTGGCTGGGCAGGACATCACGCGCGTGCCTGCGCACCAGCGTGACATCGGGCTGGTGTTCCAGTCGTACGCGCTCTTTCCGCACTTGTCGGCGTATGAAAACGTGGCCTTCGGCCTGCGATTGCGCAAGGTGCCCGCTGCCGAGTTGGACACCCGCGTGAAGGCGGCGATTGCGAGCGTTGGCCTGCAAGGCTTCGAAACACGGCTGCCAGCCAACATGTCGGGTGGCCAGCAGCAACGCGTGGCGGTGGCGCGCGCCATCGTGCTGCGCCCGCGCTTGCTGCTCTTGGACGAGCCACTGTCCAACCTGGACGCGCGGCTGCGGGTGGAGATGCGCGCCGAACTGCGCCGCATCCAGCGCGAGCTGGGCATCACCATGCTTTACGTGACACATGACCAGGACGAGGCCTTGAGTTTGTCGGACCGCATCGTGGTGATGCGCGACGGCCGTATCGAACAAGACGCCACGCCGGCGATGGTCTACCACCAGCCGGCCACGGCGTTCGTCGCCACCTTCATGGGCTGGCACAACCTCTTTGCTTGGGCGCATGGCGAGCTGCAGGCTGGCGCCGCGCGCTGGCCCATGCCGCTGCCACGTGCGGCCAGCCATGTCGCCTGGCGGCCCGAGCATGTGCCGGTGCGTGCACTCAGCGCAAACTTGCTAACAGGCAGGGTGTTGGCCAAGAGTTACCTGGGTGAACGCATCGAGTACCTGGTGCGCACGCTGCTTGGCGACATCAAGGCCAGCGCCGACATCCACGCACCCTGGCTCGAAGGCGACGCGGTGAGCGTTGAGCTCGAGCCCGCGCGCGCCGCACTGATCTGACACCGACGATAAGGACACGACGATGGACCTCTGGCTCGACACCGACCCTGGCTTTGACGACTGGATGGCCTGGCTGTTGATTGAATCGCTGATCGAGTCGCTGCCGCAGTGGCACCTGCACGGCGTGAGCGTGGTGGCGGGTAACGCGCCGCTGTCCATCACCCAACCCAACGCCTTGCGCATCAAGGCGTTCCACGGTTTTGAGACTCCTGTCTATACCGGCTGCGACCGCCCGCTGGCACAGCCTCAAATCACGGCGCAAGACGTGCTGGGCTTGCATGGCATGGAAACCACCGGCGCCGCACTGCCCGAAGCGCAAGCCACACTCGCGCGAGGCCACGGCGTGACGGCCTTGATCGACACCGTGCGCGCCCACCCAGGCCAAATCACGCTCCTGGCCGTAGGCCCGCTGACCAACATCGCCACCGCCTTCTTGCTCGCGCCCGAGTTGCCGAGTCTCTTGAAGCAAATCGTCATCATGGGTGGCTCCACCGTGGGGGGCAATGCCACGGCCGCGGCCGAGTTCAACATCCACGCCGACCCCGAGGCCGCCGCGCAAGTCTTCGCCTGCGGTGTCAGTGTGGCCATGTTCGGCTTGAACGTCTGCCGCCAGGTGCCGGTGACGGCCGCGCATGTGGCGCAGGTGCGCAGCGTAGGCGGCGTGCAAGCGCAAGTTTTTGCCGATTACTTGGACGGTTATGTCGACATCGCGCGCAAGCGTGGCCGCGCCTTCCAGTCGGTGTACGACCCCACGCCAGTGATGTGGCTAGCGCGGCCCGAGCTCTTTGAGCTGCGCCCGGCGCGGGTCGACATCGAACTCGCCGGCCGCCACACGCGCGGCATGACGGTGTGCGATCTGCGCGCGCCCGCACTTGCGCGCGCCAACGCGCAGGTGGCCATCAGCGCGCAGGGCGAGGTGGCGCTGCCCTGGGCGCTGGCGCAGATCGAGGCGCGGCTGCGCGCTTGACGCGTGCTCGTGGCGGCGTGTTCATGACGATGTGAAAAAGTCGCACTGCGCGCGTGCAGTGCGAACTGGCGGTCATGGCGCCGCTTTCCTAGAGTGGCGGCAAACAACAGCTGCTCAGGGACCGCGATGCACGTCACTGCGAACCACGTCGAAACACTCTTCCATCATTGGCCCGCGCTGCGCCGCCGCCTTGCTGCGGCACCTGCGCCACGAAGCCAGGCGCGCGCCATGCCCCAGGGCGAGACTTGGGCCATCGCCGCCGCGCGGGGTGGCCATATCAAGTGCCTAGAGGGCCGGCTGTGGATCACCCAGGGCTGCAACTCGGCCGACCATGTGCTCGAGGCGGGCGAGGTTTGGGCGATGCCAGGCGACGACTGCGGTGACGTGTTGGTGCACGCCGTGCGCGACGCGCGTGTGCACGTGCTGGCATGGACCTGATCACCACACTGACCTTGCGTTGCGCGATGGCACCGCTGGTCGACGGCGCGGCTGCGCAGCTGGTTGACCACGCAGCTGTGCCCGCCGGCGGCCACGCGAATGTCAGCTCGACTACGCCGTTAGCACCCGCACTCACAGTCGGGCCCGACGAGCCCGCCCTGCGCGACATGACCCTCGGTGACCTGCTGGCCTGGGCCGCCATGACCCGGCCCGACCGCACGGCGCTGGTGGCCGGCCATCCTGACCCGGCGCAGCGCTGCAGCTGGACCTACGCCGAGCTGTACACGCAGTCGCTGCGTGTTGCGCATGCTCTGCGCGCGCGCTTTCAGCCTGGCGAGCGTGTGGCGCTGTGGGCACCCAACAGCGCGGAGTGGGTGATGCTTGAATTCGGCGCGGCGATGGCCGGCGTGGTGCTCGTGGCCATCCACGCTGACGCCGACGCGGCCGAACTTGAGCGCGTGCTCAAACATTGCGCCGCCGCCGCTGTCGTGGTCGGCACGAGCCATCGCGGCCAGGACATGGTGGCCACCGTGCAAGCGCTGGCGCCGCGCTGCCGCAGCCTGCGCGAGCTGGTGCGGCTGGAGCGCTGGCAGGCGTTTGTGGCCAGCGGTGATGTGCACGCCCACACCGTGCTGCCAGCGATGAAATGCGACGACGTGGTGATGCTCCAGTACACCGCAGGCACCACCGGTGCGGCCAAGGCTGCGCGTTTGCACCATCTCGGCCTGGTCAACAACGCCGCACATACTGCGCAGCGGCTGGGCTTGGGCGACGGCGACGTGTGGGTCGGCGCGGCGGCGCTGTCTCAGGCGGCAGGTTGCGTGCTCACGGTGCTGGGCGCCGTCAGCCGACGCGCCACGCTGGTGCTGGCGCAGGAGCTCGACGCTGCGCTCGTGCTTGAGCTTGTTGCAAGCTACGGCGGCAATGCGGTGTTGGCCGCGCCCGAGCTCGTGCAGAGCATGCTTGAGCATGCCTTGGTTTCGACCACCGAGCTGTCCTCGCTGCGTGTGCTGGCCGCCGCCGGAACACGTGTACCTGCGGCGCTGGTGACACGTTGCCGTACGCAATGGGCGCTGCCTTTGCACAGCGTCTATGGGCTGAGCGAGGCCGCGCCAAGCTGCTTGATGACGAGCGCCGTAGACGCGACGAGCACGGCAGCCGCTGCCGCCGATGGCCGCGCCGACATGCTCGGCACGCCGCTGCCCGGTGTGCAGGTTCGCCTGTGCTTGCCCGACACCACGCACGTCGTGAGCGCGGGTGAGCTCGGTGAAATCTGCGTGCGTGGCTACCACCTGATGCGGGGCTATCACGAGCCGGACGTGGGCGGCGATGACGCCGTCGACAGCGAGGGCTGGTTGCGCACGGGCGACCTCGCTCGCATGGACGAGCACGGTGTCCTCAGCTTCGCCGGGCGGCTGAGTGACCACATGGCGCGTGGCGTGGGCGGCGTCTGTGCGCATGAGCTCGAAGACGTGCTGTGCCGCCACCCGCAGATCAGCGAGGCGGCGGTGCTCGGCCTGTCCGACGCCGCAGGCGGTGAAGCGCTGGCGGCCTTCATTTGCCCACGCGGTGAGGCCTTGCTGCGCAAGGATGAGCTGCATTGCCACGTGCGCAAACACCTGGCCGTGCACCAGACGCCGCGCCATTGGTTCCTGGTGCACCGGCTACCGAGTTCGAGCCTGGGTAAGGTGCAGAAGTACAAGCTGCGTGAGCACTTCAACCAGGGTGTCTTGGTGGCCCTGTCTTAGCAAGATCTCTTGGCGCGGTGTCCTGGCGAGGCAGCACCCACGTAGCATGGCGCGCCTTGCCACTGTTGACGAGGCGCCCACCATGACGCAAGCCCCCATCACCATCCGCCGCTGCACGGTCAAAGACGCGGCAGCCTTGACCCGCATCATGGCCAGCCCTGCGGTGCAGCGAAATCTCATGCAGTTGCCCTTCACCAGCGAAGAGCAATGGACGCAGCGGCTGAGCGAAGCCAGTGCGCCAGGCAAGACTGATCTGCACCTGCTGGCCGAGCGCGGTGGTGAAGTCGTCGGCAGCGCGGGCCTGCACCCTGCCTTGCAAATCCGCCGGCGGCACGTGGCGATGCTGGGCATCTCGGTGGCCGAAGAGCACCACGGCACCGGCGTGGGCCACGCCTTGATGCAAGCGCTGTGCGATTACGCCGACGACTGGGGCCAGCTGCTGCGCATCGAGCTCACCGTGTTTTCCGACAACGCACGTGCCATCGCGCTGTACCGGCGCTTTGGCTTCGAGCATGAAGGCCTGTTTCGCGGCTACGCGCTGCGCGACGGCGTGTACGCCGATTGCGCGGCGATGGCGCGCCTGCATCCCAGGCCGCCGACCTTCGCTCAGTAGTTCGGCCGGGTCTGCGGTGGTGGCCGCACCTTGACCACGGGCAGGTGGCGCTTGGGCACGAGGCCACCCACGATCAAGGTGAACACGCCGGCCAGGCCAATGAGCTTGGCGCTGGAGGCCACGCTCATGGCCACGGCCGTGATCATGGCCGGCCATTGCACCGGCGAATGCCACAGCGTCAGCGTGGCCCAGGTGAAGATGTTCTCCAGCACATCAGCGCCCACGGCCAACGGCAAGGCCCAGCCAAGGCGTTGGGCCCACACCGAAACCGGCTGTCCGGCGCGGCGCCAGCCGCTGCGCCGCGCGAAGGCCCAGCTTGCCCAGTACGCCAGCACATAGGCATAGCAGGCGATGAAGCCAAGGTCGACGAGCAGCGCCAGCCGCGGCGCGTCAAAGCTGGTGGCGAAGCTCTGCCACAGCCTGGGCGCCAAGCCCGTGAGTTGCCAGCCTTGGAACAAGAGGTCGGCACGCGCATAGGCCAGGGCCTGCGAGGCCATCAAGAGAGCGTCTTCCACCATGCCCGCGCCGCTGGCGCGAAACCCGACCAGCAGCTGACCCAGGGCCAGCATCCACACCGGCAGCGAGAGCAGGCACAGCCACATGCCGAGCTGTCTGCGCGGGCGCAACCACTGCGACACGGCCATGCCGGGCTGCAAGGTGCGCGCCACCGAGGGGTGTTCGTGCGCGGTGACCTCGGCGGTTTCTACATCGTCCAGCACGATGTGCGTGGTGTCGCGCTGGGTCATGCCCGTCAGCGCCCACCAGGGGTTTTGTTGCAGTTGGCTGTGCACCAGCGGCTCGCGCTCGGCCGGCATAGGCGGCAGCGACTCGACGGCCGCGCCGATGGCGGCTTCGTCCGTCAAGCGCATCTCGCCCGTTCCCAAGCGCAAGCCCTGGCGGTCGGCCTCGCCCACGATCCACACCAGCGCCTGGTCGCTGAGCACCGATTCGCCGGCCGCGTAACCGCCGCCCACGCTGCCGTGGCTGCCGCGAAACCACAGCTGCACCAGGGTGCCCGCCGTGCCGTTGCGCGTGCTGTGAGGGCCGTTGCCACTGGCATACAGGCGGGGCACAAACTGCGCGCGCTGCTCGTCCAGTGCCAAGGCCTGACGCACGTGCACAAACGACTTGCCGTTGAGGTCGGCCGAGGCCGTGAACTTCAGCCGCAGCGGCCACATGCCCACGGCGTCCAGCGTGTCCCATACACCGATGAAATGGATCTCGGCCTGGCGCGACGCACCGCGCGCAAAGAGCCGCTTGGTCTGCGCCGAAATGCGCTTCCAGCGCGTGTCGATGCGGTCAGAAAAATAGATGTGCAGCAGTGTGGGCAGCATCGACTCCATGTGCGGGCGCAAGATGCCGAACTGGTTGACGAGGCCGGCAATGCTGCGAGCCGCGAACGCGCCACGCGAAAAACCGAAGAGGAAGATCTGGTCGCCTTCGCGCCAGTTCTGCATCAAGAAGCGGTAGCCCTCGGCGATGTTTTCGTAGACACCGCGACCGAAGGCCAGACCGACAACACGCTGCATGACGCGCTGCAGGCGGTCGACGATAGTCGTGCCGGGCAGCTCACCCGGGTTGCCGACGCCGGGGTCGTAGAACGCGACGCGATGGGCGTCGGGAAAGCGTGACAGCAGCTCGGCAAACTTGACGACGTTGGTGTCTTCCTCACCGCCGGTGAGGTTGTTGTTGGTGCCGTCGCACAACACGACCAGCTGGCGCGGTTCGTGCCTGTCAATGCCTGGGCTCATGGCTGCCTTCTCTAGCGGATAGACGCAGATTGCAGGGCATGGTCACCTTGACCACGCCCCAGAAAACTAGCGTGAGAATAACCGCCATGTCCCCCGATTCCAGAGCGGCCGACGTCGACGCCTTCATCGCCACCTGCGAGCGCCTTGGCGGCTTTTCCGAGCGCGTGAGCGCAGAGTGGGCCGACGGCTATCTCACCGCGCTCAGTGCCGGCCCGCGTGCTATTGACATCGACGAATGGCTGCCCGTGATGTGTGGTGACGCCTTCGAGCGCTGCTTTGCCGACCCTGGTGACGCTGCGGCGGCGCGCGCTGCGTTGGCCGCCCGAGCGCGCACGTTGATGCGCGAGCTCGATCCCGAGCGCCTGCTCGACGAGCCCGACGTGATCCACCTCTCACCCTTGATCGTCACCTGGACCGACGCGGACCGCCAGCGCGCTGTGGCCGAGGGTTTGGTGCCGGAGTCCGAAGCCCACCACCTCGTCAGCGGCGCGGTGTGGGCCGAGGGCTTTGTCGAGGCGACGCGCGACTTCATGCTCGATTGGAGCTGTGAGGCCAGCACGCTGGACCGCATCGTCTTCGAGGAGTTGTTGAGCATGGTTGCGGTGCTGGCCTGGAGCGACGAGAGCGAGCGCATGCGCGCGCATGTCGATGCCTACTACCGCGGCGAGATGCCCACGCGCGACGCGTTGATCGACGAAGCCTGTGGCGCCGTGCAGGACTTGCGCGTCTGGTGGCTAGACCATGGCCACAAGCCTGCTACCGTGCACGCCGCGCCCAAACCCGGGCGCAACGAGCCCTGCCATTGCGGCAGCGGCAAGAAGTACAAGAAGTGCCACGGCGCCTGAACGCTGTGGTCCTGCCCCCACCCGAGACACGCACCATGCCCACGCCCGCTGAATCCACCCCGTCGGCCAAGCCCGACGAAGCTGACCGCCTTGAAGAGCGCCTGGCGTTCAAGTCGCGCTTCGTGCTCGTCTTCGGCGAGATCGACGACAAGATGGCCGCGCGCACCGTGCGCCGCCTGTTAGCTCTCGCGCAAGACAGCGACGCGGCGATCACCATGCTCATCTCCTCGCCGGGTGGCCATGTGGAATCGGGTGACGCCATCCACGACGTGATGCGTTTCGTGCGCGCGCCCGTCACCACCGTCGGCACGGGCTGGGTCGCCAGTGCTGGCGCGCATATTTTTTTGGCGCCGCCCAAAGAGCGCCGCCTGTGCCTGCCCAATACGCGCTTCATGATCCACCAGCCCTCAGGCGGCGCTGGCGGCCCGGCCACCGACATCGCCATCCAGGCCAAGGAAATCGTGCGCACGCGCGAACGCATTGCGCGTGTCATCGCCAAACAAACCGGGCGCAGCTTTGAGACCGTGCTGGCCGACATGGAGCGCGACTTCTGGCTCAACGCCGACGAAGCGGTGGGCTACGGCATCGTCTCGCGTGTGATCGACAGCTACAAAGACCTGGCCTGACGGTGATGGCCGCATCGCCCATGACGCCCACCTTGACTGAACTGTTAGGCCGCCACATCGTGCTGGGGCTCTCGGGCGGCGTGGCCTGCTACAAGGCCGCGGAGCTCACGCGCGAACTGGTCAAGGCCGGCGCCACCGTGCAGGTGGTGATGAGCGATGCGGCCGAGCACTTCATCACCGCCACCACCATGCAGGCACTCTCCGGCCGCACGGTGCACACCAGCCAGTGGGATACGCGCGAGTCCAATGGCATGCCGCACATCAACCTCACGCGCGGCGCTGACGCCGTGCTGGTGGCCCCCGCCAGCGCCGACTTCATCGCCAAGCTCGCCCTTGGCCGCGCCGACGAGTTGCTCTCGCTGATGTGCCTGGCGCGGCCGCTGCAGCACTGCCCCTTGCTGGTGGCGCCGGCGATGAACCGCGAGATGTGGGCGCACCCGGCCACGCAGCGCAACGTGGCGCAGATCAAGGCCGATGGCGCGGTCGTGCTCGGCCCCGCGGCGGGCGACCAGGCCTGCGGTGAAATCGGCGACGGCAGAATGCTTGAAGCGGACGAGTTGCGCGACGAGCTCATCGCCTTCTTTCAGCCCAAGCTGCTGCAAGGCAAACGCGTGCTGGTCACCGCCGGCCCGACCTTCGAGGCCATCGACCCCGTGCGCGGCATCACCAACCATTCCAGCGGCAAGATGGGTTTTGCGCTGGCGCGTGCGGCGGCTGAAGCGGGTGCCATCGTGACACTCGTCGCCGGCCCGGTGCACCTGCCCACGCCGCGCCAGGTGCGCCGCATCGACGTGCAAAGCGCGCAGCAGATGTTCGACGCCGTGCTGCCGCTGGCCGTTGCTAACGACATCTTTGTCGCCACAGCGGCGGTGGCCGATTGGCGGCCTGCTGGCGCGGTGGACCGCAAGATCAAGAAGGACGGCAGCGGCCAGGTGCCGGCGCTGGCCTTGGTGGAGAACCCCGACATCCTGGCCAGCGTGGCCGCGCTGCCCGCCGCGCAGCGCCCCTGGTGCGTGGGTTTCGCCGCCGAGAGCCACGACTTGGTGGCGCATGCGCGCGCCAAGCTCGTGCGCAAAGGCGTGCCGCTGATCGTCGGCAACTTCGGCGCGGCCACCTTCGGCCGCGACGACAACACCCTGGTGCTGGTCGACGCCGAGGGCGAAACCACCTTGCCCACGGCGTCGAAGTTGCATCTGGCGCGCGAGCTGGTACGCGAAATCGCCACGCGCATGTCGCTTGTTAGCGATGACGCCTCATTGACGTGAACACGCCGCAGACAAGATGGACATCGAGCTCAAACTGCTAGACCCGCGCCTGGCCGACCAGCTGCCGCACTACGCCACGCCGGGCAGCGCCGGGTTGGACCTTCGCGCCTGCATCGATGTGCCGCTGGTGTTGGCACCAGGCCAGACCGAGCTCATCCCCACCGGCATCGCGCTGCACCTGGCGCACAAGCATCTTGCCGCGATGATCCTGCCGCGCTCGGGCCTGGGCCACAAACACGGCATCGTGCTGGGTAACCTGGTGGGCCTGATCGACAGCGACTACCAAGGCCCGTTGATGGTGAGCTGCTGGAACCGCGGCAGTGCGGCCTTCACGATCCAGCCGATGGAGCGCATTGCGCAGCTGGTCATCGTGCCCGTCGTGCACGCCAACTTCCGCGTGGTGGGAGAGTTCAAGGCCAGCGAGCGCGGCGAGGGCGGCTTCGGCTC
>JANMMH010000308.1:0-3177 GCA_031373055.1 Rubrivivax sp.
TGTACCGCGCCAAGAGCGCCGGCCGCGGTGGCTTCCACTTCTACGACCGCTCGATGAACGCGCAGGCGCTGGAGCGGCTGCTCATGGAAGCCAGCCTGCGCCGCGCGCTGGACCGCCACGAGTTCGTGCTGCACTACCAGCCGCGCGTGGACGTTCGCAGCGGCCGCATCATCGGCGCCGAAGCCCTGATGCGCTGGATGCACCCGGAGCGCGGCGTCATGCCACCGTGTGAGTTCATCCAACTGGCCGAAGACGCCGGTCTGATCATCGCCATGGGCGAGTGGGCCATCGACACCGCCTGCCGGCAGGTCTCACAGTGGCGCCGCCTGGGCTTGGGCGTGATCCCGGTTTCGGTCAACCTGGCCTCGACGCATTTGCAAGAGCGTGGTCTGCCCGCACTCGTGGCCACTGCGCTGCGCCGCCACGGCGTGCCCGCGAGCTGCCTGGAACTGGAGGTCACTGAGTCCATCCTCATGTCCGAGCCCGAGCTGAGCATCGAGATTGCAGGCCAGCTCGCCGCCATGGGTGTGCGCATGTCGATCGACGACTTCGGCACCGGCTACTCGTCGCTGAGCTATCTCAAGCGGCTGCCCATCGACGCACTGAAGATCGACCGCTCGTTCGTGCGTGACCTGGAGACCGACCCCGACGACGAGGCCATCGTCAGCGCCATCATCGTGCTGGCCCATGCCTTGAAGCTCAAGGTCGTGGCCGAGGGCGTGGAGACGCAGGCGCAACTGGCCTTCCTGCAATCGCGCCAATGCGACGAGTACCAGGGCTACCTCAGCAGCCGCGCCGTCGCGCCAGAGGAATTCGTCGCGCTGATGAGGCAGTACGTCGAGCGCCCCTTGTACGCGGACCGCGCCGACAGTGTGAACCGTGTGGACGGTGTGGAGTCGCGCTTTGACACCGTGATGTGAGCCCGGCGCCAACCAGCGATTAGCATGGCCAGCGCCATGCTGAGCCTGCACGACATCACTGAGTTGTTCGCCCGCCGCGGCGCCGAGATGTACAGCGGCGAGCCGGTGACGCAGCTTGAGCACGCGCTGCAAACAGCCGCACTCGCCGAAGACGCAGGCGCTGACGACGAGTTGGTCACAGCCAGCCTCCTGCATGACCTGGGCCACCTGCTGCACGAGCTCGGGCCCACGCCAACGCTCAGTGGTGTCGACGACATCCACCAGTACGCCGCCCTGCCTTTCCTGCGCGGGCTCTTTGGCGTGCGTGTGCTCGGCGCCATCAAGCTGCACGTCGACGCCAAGCGCTACCTCTGCGCCACGCGGGGGCGTTACCACGCCGCACTCTCGGCCGACTCGCAGCGCAGCCTGGTGCTGCAGGGTGGCGTCTTCAACGCCGCACAGGCGCAAGCCTTCATCGCCCTGCCCGGTGCCGAAGACGCCGTGAGGCTGCGCCTGTGGGACGACCAGGCCAAGAACGCGCAGGCCCAGACGCCGCCGCTGGCGCACTTCCTCGCGCGCGCAGCGCGCTGCGCCTTGCCGGCAGAGGCCGCTTGAGCTGGAGCATCGTCTTCGCCGTGCTCTGCGGCGCGCTCTTGCACGCGAGCTGGAATGCCGTCGTCAAGTCCAGCGGCGACAAAACCGCCGACACCGCACTGGTGCAGTTCATGGGCACGCTGGTGGCGCTGCCCCTCATGCTGTGGCTGGGCCCGCCGCGCGCCGAGAGCTGGCCCTTCATCGCGGCGTCGCTGCTGCTGCATGTGGGCTACTACATCGCACTGGCCGGCGCCTACAAACATGGTGAGCTGGGGCTGACCTATCCCATCATGCGCGGCTTTGCGCCGCTCTTGGTGGCCCTGGCCAGCGTGGCCGTGGTCGGTGAAGCGCCCAGCGCCGCCGCCTGGCTGGGCATCGTGGGCATCACGCTGGGCGTGGCCATGGTGGGCCTGGCCCACCCCGGTGAAGCACTGCATCACCGCAAGGCTTTGATGTTCGCGTTTGCCAATGCCGCCATCATTGCCTGCTACACCTTGGTCGACGGCCTGGGCGTGCGTGTGTCACAGGACGCGCTGCGTTATGTGCTCACCCTCTTCGTGCTCGACGGCCTGCCCTACCCCTTGCTCGTGGCCTGGCAGCGCGGCCACGAAGGCCGGCGCGCCTTGCTGCGCTATGCCTGCGGGCGCTGGCCCGTGGCCACGGTGGCCGGCGTGGCATCTGCGGTGTCGTACGCCATCGCGCTGTGGGCCATGACCAAGGCGCCCGTGGCCAGCGTGGCCGCGCTGCGCGAGACTTCCGTGCTCTTTGCGGTGATACTGGGTACCGTCATGCTCAAAGAGCGCTTTGGCGTGCAGCGCGCGCTGGGTGCGGCGGTCATCGTGGCCGGCGTGGTGGCGCTGCGTGTGGGTTGAAGTCAGGTTGAAGGCGGGTTGAATCGCGGTTGAATGTGATGACGGAGTTGACATGACACTTCCCAGCCAAGCCCAGGTCATCATCGTCGGCGGCGGCATCGCCGGCTGCTCCACGGCCTACCACCTGGCCAAGCTCGGCATCACCGACGTGCTGCTGCTTGAGCAAGGCCGGCTCACCAGCGGCACGACCTGGCACGCGGCCGGCCTCATCGGCCAGATGCGGCCCAACCGCAGCATGACGCAGATGAGCCGCTACGGCATCGAGCTCTACGCCACGCTCGAAGCCGAGACGGGCCTGGCCACGGGCTGGAAGCAGTGCGGCAGCGTCAACGTCGCGCGCACGCCCGAGCGCTGGATGGTGTTGAAGAAACAAGCGGCCCTGGCGCGCAGCTTCGGCATCGAGGTGCAGCTCATCACCCCGCGCGAAGCCGGCGACCTGTACCCCGTGATGCGCATCGACGACTTGCAGGGTGCCATCTGGATCCCTGGCGACGGCAAGGCCAACCCGGCGGACCTGTGCATGTCGCTGGCCAAAGGCGCGCGCTTGCGGGGTGCCAAGCTGCTGGAAGGCGTGGAAGTCACCGACGTGCTAACGGACAAAGGGCGCGTACCCCGCGTCATCGGCGTGCAGACCACGCAAGGCGAGGTGCGCTGCGAAACCCTGATCAATTGCGCTGGCCAATGGGCGCGGCAGTTCGGTGTGCTCGCCGGCGTGAACGTGCCGCTGTACTCGGCCGAGCACTTCTACGTTGTCACCGGCCGCATTGAAGGTGTGCACCCCATGCTGCCGGTGATGCGCGACCCCGACGGCT
>JANMMH010000331.1:0-6844 GCA_031373055.1 Rubrivivax sp.
GGCACCCGGCCCCTTCAAGCCGCTCTTGCAGGCGCTGCACCGTTGGCAGCTCGCGCAGGTGGACGGCATGCGCGAGCGCACGGCGCTGGTCACCGCTCGAAGCGCGCCAGCGCACGAGCGCGCGATTCGCACGCTCATGGACTGGCGCATCGAGGTCGACGAAGCGATGTTCCTCGGTGGCCTGCCCAAAGGCGAATTCCTGCGCGAATTCGAGCCCGACTTTTTCTTCGACGACCAGACGGGCCACATCGAAAGTGCCGCCCGGCATGTGCCCGCCGGGCATGTCGCCTCGGGCATCAGCAACGTGCTGAAGTAGGGCGGCTACTTGAAGTCGCCCGCCCAGGCGTAAGCCCACTTGGCCGGGTCGATGTGGCGGCGCATGGCGGCGTTGACCTCAGCCAGCGTGAGCTTGGCCAGCGCCTCGTCCACCTGCTGTGAGATGGCGAACGTGCGCTGCAGTTGCAGGTTGCGCGCCAGGCCGCCAGCGAGCGCAGCGTCCTGCGCGCGTGTGAGCCGGCGCTCGCTCAGCAAGCCCGTGCGAAAGCGCTCGAACTCCTCTTGCGTGAAGCCGTCTTTGAGCGCGCGCGCGGTCTCTTCACGAAGCGCAATTTCGAACTTCGCACGGTTTTGCGGCGCGAAGATGCCGACCACGATGTACCGTGAATTGGCCTCGTAGGGGTTCCACTGGATCGCCGAATTCACGCCGTAGCTCAGGCCGTCGCGTTCGCGGATGCGGTCCCACAGGCGCGAGCCACCGCCGCCGCTGAAGACTTCGTTGAAGACCATCAGCGCGGGGTAGTCGGGGTGCAGCTCGGGCAGCGGCAGCATCTGGATCAAGCGCATGGTGGCCTGCGGTTTGTCGGCGATGGGCAGCGTCAGCGTTTGCGCCGGCACGGTCGTGAAGGGGCGCGGCGCGCGCTGATAGGCCAGGGCGCCGGCCGCGGGTGCGCGCCAGTCGCCGAAGGCCTTGGCGAGCGCTTGCTGCACTGCGCTCTCGTCCATGTCGCCCACGGCTGCGAACTCGGCCGCAGCCGCGCTGTAGTGGCGGCGGTGAAAGCTGCGCAGCTGCTCGATGGTCGCGGCTTGCAGCGACTGCGCGCTCTCGTCGAAGCTCGGCGTGTAGCGCAGGTCACCCACCGGATAGGGGTTGCCCAGCCGGTCGAGTGCATTGCCGGCCATGGCACTCGGGTCACTGCGCTGGCGCTCAAGGGCCGCCTTGCGCTGCTGGCGCACTTCGTCTAATGCTTCGGATGCCAGCAGCGGCTCGCGCAGCACGCTGGCCACGAGGGCGATGAGCTCGGGCAGTTGCTCGCGCCGCGTTTGCAGGGTGACCACCAGCGCCTGCGCGTCGGCACCGAAGCTCACCTGCGCCTGCAGTTTGTCGAGCCGGTCGCTGAACCGCTGGCGGCTCAAGCCGCCGCCGCCTTTGTCCATGAGTGCCGCAAGCAGGCTGCCACTCGTCGCCTGGCCTTGCAGGCTGGCCACGTCGCCGTAGTTCAAACGAAGCCGCGCTTGCACGACCTTGCCGCGGCTGCTCTTGGCCAGCAGCGCGACCTTCATGCCACTGGCCAGGCTGCTGGTGCGCGTGCGCGCGTCCAGGTTGGCCGGTGAGGCGTCAAAGGCCTCGGCGGCGGCGACCTGCGCGTCGCCTTTGTAGTCTTTCACCAGCGCGGCCACATCCACGGCTTGGGGTGTCGGCGCGCGTTCGGGCTTGACGGTCGGCAGGTACACGCCCACGGTGCGGTTGTCGCGCTTGAGCCGCTCAGTGGCGACGCGGTTGACGTCGGCCAGCGTCACCTTGCGCACATGGTCGCGCTCCAAAAAGTACAGGCGCCAGTCGCCCATGCCGATGGCGCTGGAAAGCGCCACGCCCACCACCTCGGGGTCGGTGTAGCCCTTGTCCCATTCGTTGAGCAACTGCGTGCGCGCGCGCTCCAGCTCTTCAGCGGTGACGGGCTCGCCGGTCAGGCCGTCGATGACCCTGAGCATCTCGGCCTTGGCCGCTTCCGTGTCCTGACCAGGCGCCAGCTGCAAGCCCAGGATCAACGGCCCGGGTTCGGCCAGTGACCACGACGACCCAAACGCCGTGGCCGCCTTGCCCGTCGTCACCAGACGTTTGTGCAGGCGCCCGCCGGGTGTGTCGCCCAGCACCTGCGCCAGCACGTCGGCGGCGGCGAAGTCGGGGTGTGCGCCAGCCATCATGTGAAAGCTTGCATAGACCAGTGGCGCGCCGCCCGTGCGGCGCAAGGTGACGCTGCGTTCGCCGTCTTGCGCCGGGTCCAGCGTGTAGGTGCGTGGCAATGCACGGGTCGGCTCGGCGAGCGGCGCGAAGTACTGCTGCACCATCGCCAGCGTGCGCGCGCGGTCGAACTTGCCGGCAATGATCAGCGTCGCGTTGTCAGGCTGGTAGTGCTTGCGATAGAAGGCTTGCAGGTTGCTGATGTCCACGTTCTCAACATCGCTGCGCGCGCCGATGGGGCTCTTGGCGTAGTTGTGCCACTGGTACATGGCCGACATCATTTGCTGGATCAGCACGCGCCCGGGGTTGTTCTCGCCCGACTCCATCTCGTTGCGCACCACCGTCATTTCGGTGTCCAGGTCAGCGCGTGCGATCAGGCTGTTGACCATGGCGTCGGCCTGCCACGACAAGTACCAGCGCAGCGTGTCTTCGTTGGCCGACCAACTGGCGAAATAGTTCGTGCGGTCGTACGAGGTGCTGCCATTGGCGCGCAGGCCGCGTTTGCTGAACTCGGCCTGCAGGTTGCGCGTGGTCGGCGTGCCTTTGAAGAGCAGGTGCTCCAGCAAATGCGCCATGCCGGTTTCGCCGTAGCCCTCGTGGCGAGAGCCCACGCGGTAGGTCACGTTGACGGTGGTGCTGGGCTTGGAATCGTCGGGGGCCAGCAGCACCTGCAAGCCATTGGGCAAGCGGTATTCGCTGATGCCTTCGACGGTGGTGACGGGGGTTTGCCAGGCTGCGTTTTGCGCCGCGCTGAGCAGCGGCGCCAAGGCCAGGGTGAGGGCGAGAAGGAGTGCGTGTAGGTGCATGGCGCAAGTGTAGGAGGCGACGTGCAGTGAGCTGACTGGGGGCCGAGAGTTCCCCTCGGGCGAGAATGCGGACCATGAGCCGCTCCAACATCACCGTCACCCACAACCCCGCCGCCTCGCGCTTTGAAGCCCTGGTACAAGGCCACTTGGCGCTGTGCGAGTACCGCTTGCGCGACGGCGTCATGGCCTTCACGCACACCGAGGTGCCCGCCGCGCTCGAAGGCCAGGGCATCGCCGGCGCGCTGGTCGCCGCCGCGCTGGCCTGGTGCCGCGAACAAGGCTTCAAGGCGCAGCCTTTGTGCAGCTACGTCGCTTCGTACATGAAGCGCCACCCCGAGACGCTGGACTTGATGGCGGCGTAGGGCGTCCAGCCATGACGCTGCGCCTCTACGTCGACGGCCCCTTGCTTCCCGGCGGCGAGTTCGCCCTGAGCGCCGGCGCCGCGCGTCACGCCCAGGTGCGCCGTGTGCAGCCCGGCGATGCGCTGCGCCTCTTCGACGGCAGCGGCGGCGAATGGGCCGCCGAGGTCACTTTGATGACACGCAGCGCGGTATGGGCGCGCTTGCTGCACTTCGTTGACGTGGAGGTTGAGCTGGCCATCAAGGTGACGCTGGCCGTGGGCATGCCTGCGGGCGAACGCATGGACTGGCTGGTGGAGAAAGCCACCGAGCTGGGCGTGGCGCGCATCCAGCCTTTGCTCAGCGAGCGCTCGGTGCTGCGTGTGCAAGGCGAGCGCGCTGAAAAGAAACGGGAGCATTGGCAGGCCGTGGCAGCGGCCGCCGCAGAACAATGCGGGCGCACGCGCGTGCCGAGCATCGAGCCGGTGTGCGAGCTGGCCAGCTATGTGCACCTGGCCGACCCCCAAGCGTCCACGCGCTGGTTGCTCAGCCTGCGCGGCGCCTCGGCCGCGCCACTGCAGCCTGCACCCACCCAGCCGCTGGTGGTGCTCAGTGGCCCCGAGGGCGGCTTCACTGAGGACGAAGAAGACCTCGCGCTGGCCAGCGGCTGGTGCCCCGTGAAGCTGGGCCCACGCGTGTTGCGCGCCGAAACCGCGCCGCTGGCGGTGCTGGCATGGCTGGGCATTCCCGCATAGCTGTCCGGGCGAAGTGTGCACGCTTGTGGCCGGCCAAAGCGCCCCACAAAATGCGACCCTCCTTCACGACGACACAGAGGTGTGCCATGGGTTTGCTTGATGCAGTGATCGGAGCTTTGGGCCAAGGCGGCGGCGGCAGTGCGACTGCGGGTCGCGGCATGCAAGGCCAGCTCATCAACGTGGTGGTCGGCATGCTCGGCAACGACTCGGCTGGTGGCGGCCTGGGTGGGCTGGTTTCGCAGTTCAACAAGAGCGGCATGGGCGACGTCATCGGCTCGTGGATCTCATCGGGCCAGAACATGCCCGTCTCAGGCGACCAGCTCAGCCAGGTGCTGGGCAGCGACGCCATTGCCAACATCGCCAAGCAGCTCGGCGTGTCGCAGGACGACGCCGCCGGGCAGCTCTCGCAAATCCTGCCGCAGATCGTCGACAAGCTGACGCCGCAGGGCCAGGCGCCTGCGGGCGGATTGGGCAACATGGGCGACTTGCTGGGCATGTTGATGAAGCGCTGATGCGCTGCCAGCGTGGGTGGGCGCCAAGCCGACCCACAATGCGACCCTTTGCTGCGCATCGGGCCGCCCCTTGACGACAACACTGCCCCTGCGGCACTTTCTGCTGGCCCTTGCCGTGGTGCTGGTGTGGGGCAGCAACTTCGTCGTCATGAAGCGCGGACTGGACACCTTGCCGCCGGTGCTCTTTGCCTTTCTGCGCTTCGCCTTCGCCTTCGTGCCTGCGGCGTTTTTTGTCGCGCGGCCCAAGGTCAGTTGGGGCCGGTTGGCGAGCTACGGTGTGCTCATTGGCGTGGGCCAGTTTGGCCTGCTCTACATCGCGCTCACGGGCTACATCTCGGCCGGCCTCACCTCGCTGGTGGTGCAGATGCAGGTCTTCTTCACCATCGGCCTGGTGATGTGGCTTGAAGGTGAGCGGCTGCAAGGCTACCAATGGGCGGCGCTGGCTTTGGCGTTAGCGGGACTGGCAGTGATCGGCATGCATGTCGACGCGCAGACCAGCGTCACTGGCTTGGCGCTGGTGCTCGCAGCCGGGCTGGCCTGGGGCTGCGGCAATGTGGTGGCGCGTGCGGCAGGGCGTGTGGACGCGCTTGGGCTGGTGGTCTGGTCGAGTGCCTTCGCACTGCCGCCGCTCTTTCTGATGTCGCTGCTGTTTGACGGCCCGGCGGCCATCACGAAGGGCCTGCACGACGCCGACTGGGTGGTCTGGGGCGCCGTCCTGTGGCAGTCGCTCGCCAATACCTTGTTTGGCTACGCGGTGTGGGGCTGGTTGTTCTCGCGCTACGCGGCGTCGACCATCGCGCCACTGGCTTTGCTGATTCCCGTCGTGGGCATCGCCAGCGCGGTGCTGTGGCTGGGCGAGACGCTGCCGACGTGGAAGCTCGGCGCGGCCGCCCTGGTGCTGGCCGGGCTGGCCTTGAATCTCTTTGGGCCGCGCTACGCGGCGGCGAAGGCGCGGCGAGCGGCCTGAAGCGTGGCGTTGATGTCGTCAGCCGTGTGCGCCGCACTCACGAACGCGGCTTCGTACAAGGCCGGCGCCAAGTACACGCCTTGCTCAAGCATGGCATGGAAGAAGCGGTTGAAGCGCTCTTTGTCGGTGGCCATCACCACGCCATAGTTCTGCGGCAGCGCATCGGTGAAGAAGAAGCCGAACATGCCGCCTTGGCTGTCGGAGACAAATGGCACGCCGGCATCACGCGCGGCGCTGCTCAAGCCCAGCGCCAGCTCGCTTGTACGTGCCGACAAGGCCTCGAAGAAACCGGGCTTGCAGATTTCCTTCAGCGTGGCCAGCCCGCAGGCCGTGGCCACCGGGTTGCCGCTCAAGGTGCCGGCTTGATAAACCGGGCCTAGCGGCGCCAGGCGGCCCATGATTTCGCGCGATGCACCAAACGCCGCCAGCGGCATGCCGCCACCGATGACCTTGCCGAAGACGCTGATGTCGGGCTTGAAGCCGGGGATCGCTTGCGCATAGAGGCTTTGCGCGCCGCCGAGTGCGACGCGAAAACCCGTCATCACTTCGTCAAACACCAAGAGCGCGCCGTGCTGCGTGCACAGCTCGTGCAGGCGCTTCATGAAAGGCGTGGACGCGCGTACGAAATTCATGTTGCCG
Organism: Rubrivivax sp.; assembly: GCA_031373055.1. Taxonomy (GTDB): domain Bacteria; phylum Pseudomonadota; class Gammaproteobacteria; order Burkholderiales; family Burkholderiaceae_C; genus Rubrivivax. The sequence goes on from JANMMH010000331.1 coordinate 6,257, forward strand.
GCGATGGGCTCGATCATCACGCAAGCAATGTCGCTGCCCTGGGCGGCGAAGGCGGCTTCGAGCTGCTCGAGATTGTTGTACTCGAGCACGAGGGTGTGCTGCACCACTTCGGGCGGCACGCCGGCACTGGTGGGGTGGCCGAAAGTGGCCAGGCCCGAGCCGGCCTTGACCAGCAGCGCGTCGGCATGGCCGTGGTAGCAGCCTTCGAACTTGATGAATTTGCTGCGCCCGGTGGCGCCGCGCGCCAGCCGCAGCGCGCTCATGCCGGCTTCGGTGCCGCTGGAGACCAGCCGCACCTGCTCGACGCTGGGCACATGGCGGATGATTTCTTCGGCCAGTTCGATCTCGCGCTCGGTCGGCGCGCCGAACGACAGGCCGTCGCGCGCGGCGCGGGCCACCGCTTCGAGCACGGCCGGATGGCCGTGGCCCAGGATCATCGGGCCCCAGGAGCCGATGTAGTCGATGTACCGCCTGCCTTCGGCGTCCCACATGGATGCGCCCGCGGCGCGGGCGATGAAGCGTGGCGTGCCGCCGACGGCGCGGAAGGCGCGCACGGGCGAGTTGACGCCGCCGGGAATGACGCGCTGG
>JANMMH010000335.1:0-3912 GCA_031373055.1 Rubrivivax sp.
TTCGCGGCGCTGGACATTGCCACCGGACAAGTGATCGGCGAGATGCACCGGCGCCACCGCAGCAGCGAGTTCATGCAGTTCCTGCGCACCATCGAGGCCAATGTGCCCACGATGCTGGACATCCACCTGGTGATGGACAACTACGGCACCCACAAGACGGCGGCGATCAAGGCCTGGTTTGCTCGCCACCCGCGCTTTCATGTGCACTTCACGCCGACCTCGGCGTCCTGGCTCAATCAGGTTGAACGCTGGTTTGCTACGCTGACCCAACGCTACATTCGGCGCGGCACGCATCGCTCGACAAGGCAACTCGAAGAGGCGATCAAACACTACCTGCGTGTCAACAACAAAGATCCCAAGCCCTTTGTCTGGGCCAAGACCGCTGAAGACATCCTCGCAAGTGTCGAGAGATTTTGTTTGCGAACTTCTAACTCACGACACTAGCGAAAGTTCTCGCGCTCGCGCTCGCGCGGACCTTGGCGCCCGTCGGATTGCCGCACCTCTGGCCAGCGCACGCGCGGTGGTTCGCGCTCGGGCGTTGCGCCAGCTTCGGGCTCGCGCCTTGGCCGTTCATACCTGGGCCGCAGCGGCGGTCCACCTGGTACTGCGCCGCCTGGGGCCGACGCGGCCGGTGCCGGATGATGGGGCCGTGGTGGCAGCACACCCGGCGTAGGCGCGGGCGGCAAAGGACGAGCTTCCGGCATGGGCGCTGCCGGCGGCACTGGTGCAGCGGGCGGTGACGAAAAGGCTGGCGGCTGCGGTTGTTGCCCGCGCGGCAGGTGTGGCGGCGTGTGCTGAGGCGCGTGGGGTGGAGCGTTCGGCGACACATGCGGCGGCACCTGGAGCGGGATATGCGGCGGAACATGCGGCGGAACATGCGGAACAACATGCGGCGCCGGTGAGGCTGGCGTGTGCGACCCATGTGCAGGCGCGCCAAACTGCGGCTGCGGGCGCACATGGCGGTCCCTGGGCTCGCGCGGGTCGCGCACGTCGTGCCGGTCATGCCCTTGGTGGCCACCGTGCCCAGGATTCACACGCTCTAGGTAGCGAGGGCTCGCGGCATGGTGCGGCCGGTAGACCTCGTGCGGCGCCAACGGCGCCCAGTCGGTGCCGGGCAAAGGCCGGCGCGTCGTGCCGATCACCACGCCGGCCGAGATGCCACCATGCCCACCACCGCCCCAGCTCACCAAGGCCGGCGCAAACGCCGGCCGCGCCACGTAGGCACCCGGCGCCCAGCACCAGCGGCCGCGATGCATCAGCCAGCGGCCGTAGTGAAACGGCGCAAAGCCCCAGGGCTGCGCGTCGACCCAGGTCCAACCCCAAGGTCGCAGCCAGACCCAGCTGCCGAAGCGAAACGGTGCCCAACCTGCTTGCACATGGATCGGCACCCACAGCGAGCCGTACTCCGGGTGGTTCTCCCAACGGCCTTGGCGGTCAAGCTCCTCGGCGCCGGTCATCTCGGGCGAGACAAAGCGCGTGGACGCGGTGCGCTGCTCTTGCTGGTCTTCACGCGTGAGCCAGGCCGACATCGCGTCTTGCGGTAAGGCCACCCAGCGCTGGCGCAGCTGGCGTTCGCGGCTTTCACGCCAAACCTCAATGCGCTGGCCTGTGCTGACGATCGGGCCCTGGCCGTCGTCGAGCACGAGCTCGCCCACCAGGCTGCTGGCGAAGCTGGCGTCATCCAGCCGGTCAATGCGGTAGTGGCCGGCGCGCAGTGGCTTGAAGCGTGCCTCGGGGGTGACCAAGGTGAAGTCGTCGGCCAGTGCACGCGAGCGCACGCGCAGTGCGACGCTGCCGCTGTGGACCTGCACGGCGATGCGCTCGTCGTCGAGTTGCAGCAGCTCGATCTCGCTTCGTGCGCCGATGCGCAGCACGCTGGAGCCCACGCGCACTTCAGCGCGCGCGTCGGGCGCGGTGCTGATGCGGTCGCCGCTGGTGATGGGCCGGTTGCGCAAGGCCGCTGCCCAGTCGCCGAGCTCATGCTCAAAGACCCACACCGTGCCCTGGAAATCGGCCATGCGGCCCACCCGGCCGGGGGGCTCGGCCTGCGCGACGGCCAAGCCGGCGTGCGACAGCAACACCGCGAGGCAGATGGCCTGTCGCGCGCGCTCTCTCAGGGCATGCCACATCGATAACAAGGTCCGCATGATCAGCCTCCGGTGAGCACTATCCGCAGGGCAACGCCGCTGGGTGGCGCGCCGCCTACAGACACTTTGTAAAGCCGCGTTTCAGTCCTCGCTCAGTCGTCGCTCAATCCTCGCTTTGGCCTACGAGTTCAGGGAACAAGACGCTGGTGAAGCCCAGCTGCGTGAGGTCGCGCATACGTGTGGGGTAGAGCCGCCCGATGAGGTGGTCACATTCATGCTGCACCACGCGTGCATGGAAGCCTTCGGCCTCGCGCTCGATCGGGTCGCCTTGCGGGTCCAGGCCGCTGTAGCGAATGCGCGCATAACGCGGCACACGACCGCGCAGCCCTGGCACCGAGAGGCAGCCTTCCCAACCTTCTTCTTCGTCCAGAGCAAGCGGTGTGATGAGCGGGTTGATGAGCACCGTGCGCGGCACGGCGCCGGCCTCGGGGTAACGCTCGTTGCGCTCGAAGCCGAAGATCACCAGCTGCAAGTCGACGCCAATTTGGGGTGCCGCCAAGCCCGCGCCGTTGGCCGCCTCCATGGTCTCGAACATGTCGGCGATGAGCTCGCGCAGCGCCGGTGTGCCGAAGGCTTGCACTGGCTGCGCCACACGCAAGAGGCGCGGGTCGCCCATCTTCAAAATCTCGTGCACGGCCATGGCGGCTACTCCTTGCTGATGCTGCTGGCCATCATAGGTGTGCCAATCGCGCGCATCACGGTTTGTACGCGCTGCGACACGGAGCCGCTGACGTGCAGGGTTTTGGTGCCGAGCAAGGCCAACTGTGCTTCGGTCCAGGCGTGTTGCTCGTGGCGGAAGGCATCGTCACGGCGGCAGCCGTCTTGCACGAATTCGAAGTCGGGCAGGCACAGCACGGCCAAGTCATAGTGCCGGCGCGCCATCGCGTGCAAGGCCGGCGGCGCATGGCCGTGGTCGGCCAGGCAGTACTGCAACGTGGTCAGCGGCGAGGTGTCGCAGATCAGCCAGCCGTGCGAGCGCTGCGCGTACGCGTCTTCGAGCTCGATCTGCCGCCGCGCGACATGCACGAGATCATCCACACCCAGCGTTTCGCGCAGTTCCTCCCAGCGCTGGCGGCCGTACTCGGGCACCCACTGGGTGCCCAGTGCGTCGGCCAAGGCGCGTGTCAGCGTCGTCTTACCGCTGGACTCACCGCCAAGCAGGCACAGCCGCTTCATGCCGCACCGCCCAGCAGATCGAGCAGGCCCGCTTCGTCGACGATGGGTAGTCCCAGCTCTCGCGCCTTGTCGAGCTTGCTACCGGCCTCCGTGCCTGCCACCACGTAGCTCGTCTTGCGCGATACCGACCCCGCGACCTTGCCACCCGCAGCTTCGATCAGGTCCTTGGCCTCGTCGCGGCCGAGTGTCGGCAGCGTGCCTGTCAGCACCAGTGTTTTGCCTGTTAGCGGCTTACCCTCCACACTCGCTGCGCCGGTATGTTCTTCCCAGTGGACACCCGCCGCACGCAGCTGCGCCACCACCTCGACGTTGTGCGGCTGCTCAAAGAAGCTGCGGATGCTTTGCGCGACGATGGGGCCGATGTCTTTAACCTCCAGCAGCTGCTCAGCGCTGGCCAGGGCGATGCGATCGAGCGAGCCGAAGTGCCGCGCCAGGTCTTTCGCCGTCGACTCCCCCACCTGGCGAATACCCAGCGCGTAGACAAAACGCGCCAGCGTGGTGTGCTTGCTTTTCTCCAGCGCGGCCACCAGGTTCGCCGCGCTCTTGTTGGCCATCCGCTCCAGCGCCGCCAGCTTGACCAGGCCCAACG
>JANMMH010000339.1:0-5316 GCA_031373055.1 Rubrivivax sp.
GCGCCTGCACCGCGCCATCGGTGGCGCCACCGGAGAGGCCTTCTCATTGCAGCGCCTGGCCGAGGTCGCCAGCTACCGCGGCCGCCATGACGACGCGCAGAGTTTTCTCGACGAAGCGCTGGACGTCGCGCGGCAAACCGACATCGGCTTTCACCTGCTCGACCGCATCTACGGCACGCGCATTCAGCTCGCGCAGCACAAGGGCGGCGTGACCGCAGCACTGCACGCCCTGCACGACGCGCGCGACGCCGTGCGCGGCCCGCTGGAGACCTGCCCGGGTTGCCGCATCACCTTTGCCGTGCCGGCGGCCATCGCCGCTGCGCGCGCCGGTGAGCTTGAGATGGCGGGGGCCTACGAAGCGCAAAGCGCCTACCTCGCCAACGTCGTCATGCGCCTGCCGGCCTGGTACGCCGCACATGACGAGGTGCGCGCACACGTGGCGTTAGCACGTGGTGACGACCCGGCCCAGGCCGCGTCAACGTTCGCGCAAGCGGCGGCGCGTTTTCATGCCGCAGGGCAGCCGCTGGATGGCTTGCGTTGTGAGGGCACGGCGCAGAGCTTGGGGCGTGGCGGCGGCTAGAGCCCCAGCGCCTGTGTCACCAGCCCACGCAATTCCTTGCGCAACTTCTCGCGCACCGGCGCATGCGCGTGGCTGCTGATGAGGTTCTTCATCTCGAACGGGTCGGTGTCCAGGTCATACAGCTCGTCGAGCTCGCCACACTCACCGCGGTTGACCCAGTGGATGAGCTTGTAGCGTTCCGTGCGCACGGCCTTGTAGCTCATGCCCACGAGCCAGGGCATGGCGTTTTCGGCCCAGTACTCGACCAGGAAAGACTTGCGCCAGCCGCGACGTTTGCCATTCAAGAGCGGCAGCAGCGAGCGCCCCTGAATCTGCGCGCCGGGCGTGCCGCCAGCCAGGCTGATGAGCGTGGGCGCGATGTCCTGGCAGATGACCAGTGAAGCCTCGCGGCTGCCCGCATTGGCCAGCACCGGGTATCGCACCAGAAACGGGGAGCGGATGCCTTCCTCGTAGGCAAAACGGCGCTCGGGCCCAAGGCCGTGTTCGCCGAAGAAGAAGCCGTTGTCGCCCAGAAAAAGGATGAAGGTGTTGTCGAGCTCGCCAGCACGTTGCAAGCGCTCCAGCAACATACCCACACCTTCGTCGACCGAGGCCATCATCGCCGCGCGGCGGCGTATCTCTTCTTGCTCGCCCGATTGCAGCGCCTTCAGGATGGCCTGCGCCGGTGCGCGTTTCTTCAGCTCGAAGCATTCAGACCACGCCGGTTTTTGCTTGACCACCTGCGCCGGTGTCAGCATGTTGGGGCGCTTGGGAAAGATCTTGCCCTTGTACAAATCTTCGTGCCGCTTGGGCAGCGCGTAGCCACCCAATGCTGAGATCGTCAGCGTGCCGTCGGCCGCCTGCTCGGCGTCGGGGTGCACGGCCTTGTGCGCGAACATCATCGCGAAGGGCCGCTTCTTCTTGCCGCGCTTGGTGGCGAAGTGGTCGTCCAGAAACTCCAGCGCCAAGTTGTTCATCACGTCGGTGACGTAGCCCCGGTGTTGGCGGTACTCACCGTTGTGGTTGAGCTTGGGGTCGTTCAGCCGGCCATGGCCGTCGTAGCTGACCCAGTGGTCGTAGCCCGGGCGCGGCATGCCGTCGTTGCCCATGTGCCACTTGCCGATGTGGGCGGTGCGGTAGCCGAGCTTTTGCAGCGCCAGGTGGTAGTTGGGCAGGCGGTGGCTCATGGCGTCGCGCGCGACGTTGTCGATGATGCCGTGGCGGCTGGCGTACTGGCCGCTGACGATCGACGCGCGGTTGGGGCTGCAGATCGGCGTGGTGTGAAAGGCGCGGTCGAACATCACGCCCTCGGTCGCCAAGCGGTCGATGTGCGGCGTCAACATGAACGGGTGGCCGCCGGCGCCGAATTCGTCGAAGCGCAGGTCGTCGATCAGGATCACCAGGATGTTGGGTTGCATGCGCTTGGGCCTCTGGTTGAACGGAGCGTGCCACCATAGACTCGGGCTCCGTTGATTCATCCTAACAGTGGGTTATCGCCATGAAGTCGCTTGCATCCTTGCTCTTGGCCACGGCCGCGATGGCAATCACTTCGAGCGTTAGCGCACAAGCCTGGCCGGCCAAGCCGCTGCGCCTCTTGGTGCCGCTGGCGGCGGGCAGCACGGCCGACATCGTCTCGCGCACGGTGGCCGTCGAGCTCGGCAAACAGCTCGGGCAAACGGTGGTGGTGGAGAACAAACCCGGCGCCGGCGGCACCATCGCCATGGCCGAGGTGGCGCGCGCACCGGCGGACGGCTACCTCATCAGCTTCGCCTCGCAAGGCACGCTGGTCTTCAACCAGGCGCTGTACGCCAAGCCCGGCTACGACTCGCTGAAGGACTTCACGCCCTTGGCGTTTGTAGGCGGCGTCTCCAACGTCATGATCGTGCCGCCAGGCAGTGCGGCGAAGTCGCCCGCCGACGTCGTGAGTGCGGCCAAAGCCAAGCCCGGGCAGGCCACGTTTTCGTCGGGCGGCAGCGGCACCAGCCATCACCTTTCGGGCGTGCTCTTCGGGCGCTTGACGGGCAGCGAGCTCTTGCACGTGCCCTACAAAGGCGCGCCGCAGGGCATTTTCGCGGTGATGGCGGGCGAGGTGAGCATGGGCTTCTTCAACACGCCCACCGTCATCACCCAAGTGCGCGAAGGCAAGGTCAAGGCCCTGGGCGTGACGAGCCTGGCGCGCTCACCGCTGCTACCCGACGTGCCCACGCTGGACGAGCAAGGCATCAAGGGTTATGAGATGAACACCTGGTTTGGTTTCATCGCGCCTGCGGGCCTGACGCCCGAAGTGGCGAGTCGACTCAACAGCGAACTCAACCGCGTGCTGGCCCAACCCGAGCTGCGCGACAAACTCGCCGCACAGGGCTTCGAGCTCGTGCCGGGCATGGCGCCGGCAGCATTTGGCAAGATCATTGCCGACGACATGAGGAAGTGGGTGCCGATCGTGAAGGCGTCGGGGGCGGTGGCTGACTGACGCCATCGGCTGCGCGCGATCAGACCTTGCCGTAGCCCCCGGCCACCCATGCCGCAGCGCTGCTGGCGCTCAGCTTGAAGCCCGCGCTCACGCGCGCGCCGCCAAGCCGCTCACCTTCAGCGTTGGTCGCCGCCAGCAGGGCGTGCGCGTCGTCGTCGTCAGGCACGATGTCCAGCGTGACCTCGATGCGCCCGCTGGCCGTGTTCACGAAGACGCTCTTGTGCAGCTGCGCGTGCAGTTGCTGCTCGTGCCGGCGCAGCACCTCGCTGGCGGTTTTCACCAGCGTGTTGAAGGCGTTGGTGTCCAGCGGCTTGGGGTCTTTCTTGTTGCGCCCCATGGTCCAGGGGCCTACCAGCGCGGGCTCGGCCTCACCGGCCTTGATCATCTCGACGGCCCAGCCTTCGTCGTCGTTGTTCTTGATGACGCGTGCGGTCCAGCCGTGGTCTTGCCACAGGCGCGGCTCGTAGATGGCCGCAGCGGCTTCAGATGCTTCGTTCAGGTTCATGGCGCGATGGTAGCGGCCCGCTTCCCAAGCCCGGCGCGCGTGGCTATCGTGGGCGCATGAAAGCTGGGCTCACGCGGCAAGCCGACGCCAAAGGCGCGACTGGGTTGGCACGTCGGCTGCTGTGCCTTGTCGTGTCCTGCGCGGCGTCGCTTGGCGCCACCGCCGCGACCACCGCTGCCACTGCCCACTACGGCTTCACACCGGCCGAGCTGCAGCAAGTCCTCAGCCTCGGGCCATGGCCGCCGCTGGCCCAGCGTGACCCCAGCAACCGCGTGTCGGGCCAGCCGCTGGCCATCACCCTGGGCCGCCAGCTCTTTCGTGACCCGCGCATGTCCCCCGTGGGTTACATCGCCTGCGTGACCTGCCATCAGCCCGACCGCGCCTTCACCGACCACAAAGCGCGCGCCCATGGCCTGGCCGACTTGCCACGCAACACGCCCACGCTGACCAACCTGGCGCAACAGCGCTGGTTCGGCTGGGGTGGCGGCAGCGACAGTTTGTGGATGGCCAGCATCGCGCCCATCCTCGACCCGCGTGAATTCGACGGCAGCGCCGCCTCGGTCGTGCAGCTCTTCGAGCGCGAGCCGGCCTTGGCCGACTGCTATGGCGACGTCTTCGGCACCACGCCCTACGCCAGCCCGCAGCGCACGGTGGTCAACGTAGGCAAGGCGCTGGCGGCCTATGTCGAGACCTTGGTCACAGCACGCACGCCCTTCGACGAATTCCGCGATGCCCTGCAGCGCAGTGACACCGTGGCCGTAGCAGCCTACCCCGCTGACGCGCAACGTGGGCTCAAGCTCTTCGTCGGTGCCGGCGGATGCGTGGCCTGCCACGCCGGGCCGAACTTTTCCGACGGCAGCTTTCATCGCGGCGCGGTGTCCAACAGCGACGCCGGCCGTTGGCAAGATGCCCAGCGGCTCAAGGCCAGCGCGCTGAACCTGGCGGGGCCACATAACGACGAACCCAACGGGAAGCGCGCCGCCGATACGCGACGCCTGGTGGCGCACAGCAGCATGCGCGATCACTACCGCACGCCCAGCCTGCGCAACGTCAGCACCAGCGGCCCTTACCTGCATGACGGCGCGGCCGGGCAGCTGCACGATGCCGTGCAGCACGCCGGGGCGGTCAGGTTGTCGACATCGCAGGTGCAAGACCTGGTGGCCTTTCTGCACACCCTCACCGACCGCCACGGCGAGCGCCGGCCGTGGGCGGGCGGTGAGTTGGCGACCTGCCGCTGATGGGCCGGCGACTGCGGTTTTAACGCTAGTGTGGCGCGCTCGAAGTCCCAGCACCTGTCCGCGCGGGGCAATGTCGGCTTCACCATCGGATGAACTCACACTAATGTCGTGAGTTAGAAGTTCGCAAACAAAATCTCTCAACACTTGCGAGGATGTCTTCGGCGGTCTTGGCACAGACAAAGGGCTTGGGATCTTTGTTGTTGACACGCAGGTAGTGTTTGATCGCCTCGTCGAGTTGCCTTGTCGAGCGATGCGCGCCGCGCCGAATGTAGCGTTGGGTCAGCGTCGCAAACCAGCGTTCAACCTGATTGAGCCAGGACGCCGAGGTCGGCGTGAAGTGCACATGAAAGCGCGGGTGGCGAGCAAACCAGGCCTTGATCGCCGCCGTCTTGTGGGTGCCGTCGTTGTCCATCACCAGGTGGATGTCCAGCATCGTGGGCACATTGGCCTCGATGGTGCGCAGGAACTGCATGAACTCGCTGCTGCGGTGGCGCCGGTGCATCTCGCCGATCACTTGTCCGGTGGCAATGTCCAGCGCCGCGAA
>JANMMH010000333.1:0-4513 GCA_031373055.1 Rubrivivax sp.
GGGAAGAAGCGCTGGCGCGTGCAGATTGACTTCGGTGCTGGCACCGAACACGCCACCCAACGGTGACAACAAATCGGGCTCGCGGCCGCTCTTTAGCGAGCGCACGGCCTCGGCCAGCATCTCGTTGTAGAGCTGGAAGCCGACCTCCATCATGTTGCCGCTTTGGTTCTCTCCGAGCACTTCGCCCGCGCCGCGAATTTCCAGGTCGTGCATGGCCAGGTAAAAGCCCGAGCCCAGCTCTTCCATTTGCTGGATGGCTTCCAGGCGCTGCGCGGCTTGTTTGGTCAACGCCTCGACGTCGGGCACCAGCAAGTAGGCATAGGCCTGATGGTGGCTGCGGCCCACGCGCCCACGCAGCTGGTGCAGTTGCGCCAGGCCGAACTTGTCGGCGCGGCTGATGACGATGGTGTTGGCGGTGGGCACGTCAATGCCGGTCTCGATGATGGTCGAGCAAAGCAGCAGGTTGTAGCGCTGGGCCACGAAGTCGCGCATCACACGCTCAAGCTCGCGCTCGGGCATCTGGCCGTGTGCCACGATGATGCGGGCCTCGGGGATGAGCTCTATGAGCTTCTCGCGGCGGTGCTGAATGCTCTCGACATCGTTGTGCAGGAAGTAGACCTGGCCGCCGCGCTTCAACTCGCGCAGCACGGCCTCGCGGATGGTGCTGTTGCCTTCGTTGCGCACAAAGGTTTTGATCGAGAGGCGGCGCTGCGGCGCCGTGGCGATGACCGACAGATCGCGCAGGCCTTCCAGCGCCATGCCCAGCGTGCGCGGGATTGGCGTGGCGGTAAGGGTCAGCACATCCACCTCGGCGCGAAGCGCTTTCATGGCCTCTTTGTGGCGCACGCCGAAGCGGTGTTCTTCGTCGATGACCAAAAGGCCCAGGCGCTTGAACTGCACCGTCTGGCTCAGCAGTTTGTGCGTGCCCACCACGATATCGATCGTGCCGTCTTCAATGCCTTCGATCGCGGCCTTGACTTCCTTGGGCGTGCGAAAGCGCGAGAGCTCGGCGATCTTGATCGGCCACTTGCTGAAGCGGTCGACCAGCGTCTGGAAATGCTGCTCGGCCAGCAGCGTGGTGGGTGCCAGGATGGCGACTTGTTTGCCGCCATGCACGGCCACGAAGGCTGCGCGCAAGGCGACTTCGGTTTTGCCGAAACCGACGTCACCGCAGATCAGCCGGTCCATTGGTTTGGGGCTGACCATGTCTTGAATGACGGCGTGGATGGCAGCGTGCTGGTCGGCCGTTTCTTCGAAGCCAAAGCTCGCGGCAAAGGCTTCGTAGTCGCCTGGGCTGAAGCGGTGCGCAAAGCCTTCGCGCGCGGCGCGGCGGGCATAGAGGTTGAGCAACTCTGCGGCGGTGTCACGCACCTGCTCAGCGGCTTTGCGTCGTGCCTTCTCCCATTGGCCTGAGCCCAGCCGGTGCAGCGGCGCTTCGTCTGCACTCACGCCGGTGTAGCGGCCTATGAGTTGCAACTGCGACACCGGCACATAGAGCGTGGCCTTGTCGGCGTATTCCAGGTGCAGGAATTCGCTGGGCCCGCCTTCGTCGCCGAGGTCGATGTTGACCAGGCCGCGGTAGCGCCCGATGCCGTGGTTGATGTGCACCACAGGGTCACCGAGCTTGAGCTCGGACAGGTCTTTGATCAGCGCCTCGACGCTGGACACCTGCTCCTGCTTGCGCCTCTTGCGCGCCTGCGGCGTGGTGGCAAAGAGTTCGGTCTCGGTGATGAACTGCACCGAGTTGGCCGGCGCGTCGTCCAGCCAATGAAAGCCCACGGCGAGTGGCGCCACGGCAATGGCCGCGTGCTCGTCGCCGTCGACAAACTCCGCCAGTGAGCCGACAGCCGGGATGTCGATGCGGTGTTCACGCAGCAGCTCCAGCAAGCTCTCGCGTCGGCCCGCACTTTCGGCCACCACCAGCACCCGGTGCGGTGTCGCCTTGATGTGCGCTTCCAGCGCGGCCAGCGGGTCGGTCGCGCCACGCTCGATGCTCACGTCGGGCAGCGGGCGGCACCAGGGCGTCGGCTCAGTGCCACGCAGAGCTAACGTCGCATGTGATTGTGTGGCGACGAAGAAGGCTTCACTCGTGAGGAAGATGTCTTCGGGCGGTAGCAGCGGGCGCTCGCGGTCGTGCTGCAAAAAACGGTGGCGCTCGCGCGTGTCGGCCCAGAAGCGCTGCAGGGCGGTGTCGACCTCGCCGTGCAACACGACTGCGGCGCCTTCGCCGCAGTAGTCAAAAAACGTTGCGGTCTCGTCAAAGAACAGCGGCAGGTAGTACTCGATGCCGCCGCTGGTCAGGCCGGCGCCGATGTCTTTGTAGATGCGTGACTTGCTCGGGTCGCCTTCGATCTTCTCGCGCCAGCGCGCGCGAAAGGCCGTGCGCGCGGCCTCGTCCATGGGGAACTCGCGCCCGGGCAGCAAGCGCACTTCGGGCACGGGGTAGAGGCTGCGCTGGGTGTCGGGGTCGAAGGTGCGGATGGAGTCGACTTCGTCGGCGAAGAGGTCCACGCGGTAGGGCACGGGCGAGCCCATCGGGAAGAGGTCGATCAAGCCGCCACGCACGGCGTATTCACCTGGCGAAACGACTTGGCTGACGTGCTGATAGCCGGCCAGCGTCAACTGACCCTTGAGCTTGGCTTCATCGAGGCGCGACTTGTGTTTGAAGTGGAAGGTGTAGCCCGCCATGAAGCCCGGCGGCGCCAGGCGCGTGAGCGCGGTGGTGGCCGGCAGCAGCACCACGTCGACATCGCGCTGCTGAATGCGCCACAGCGTGGCCAGGCGTTCGCTGATGAGGTCTTGGTGCGGCGAGAAGGTGTCGTACGGCAGGGTTTCCCAATCGGGGAACACGGCGACACGAAGGCTTGGCGCGAAGAAGGGCAGCTCATCGCTCAAGCGCTGCGCGTCGGCAGGGTCGGCGCAGATGATGGCGAGTAAACGCTTGTCGGCCGCGTGGCGCTGTGCCAAGTGCGCAAGCAGCAAGGCATCGCCCGAACCGAGAGGGCGCGGCAACGTGAAACGTTTGCCGGGGTGAATGGTGGGCAGTTGCATGAAGTCGGTTCGCGAAAAGCAAAGCGCCCCGCCGCAGGTGCCGGCGGGGCGTGAATGGAGCTGAATTCTAGAATCGCGACGATGACCAGCCCTTTATCGCCGCGCTGTTTCGCCTTGGTGCCCTGCGCTGGGGTGGGTGAGCGTGCGGGTGCCGGTGGACCCAAGCAGTACGCCATGGTGGCCGGCCGCACGGTGGTGGCGCATACGCTGGCGGCACTTGCGGCTGTGCCTCGCATCGCGGCCACGCTGGTGGTGGTGGCGCCGGGTGATGAGGCTTTTGAGCGCGACGTGCCGCTGCCTAGGGATGCGAGCCTTTGGGTGGCGCGCTGCGGCGGCGCCACGCGCGCGGCGACGGTGGCCGCTGGGCTGGCCGAGCTGCGACAGCGCGGCGTGGCGGACCACGACTGGGTGCTGGTGCACGACGCCGCGCGCTGCCTGCTGCAAGCCGCCTGGGTCGAGCGTTTGATCGACGCCTGCTTCGACGACGACGTGGGTGGCCTGCTGGCCTTGCCCGTGGCCGACACGCTCAAGCGCAGTGCTAACGAACGAGTTGAACGCACCCTGGATCGCCGCGAGACCTGGGCCGCGCAAACGCCGCAGATGTTCCGCCTGGGCCTGCTGGCGCGCGCGCTGCACGCGGCGGGTGAGGGCGTGACCGACGAAGCCAGCGCGGTCGAGCAGCTCGGCTTGCAGCCCCGTCTGGTGCGCGGCGAGCTGGAAAACTTCAAGCTCACCTGGCCGGGCGACTTCGCGCTGGCGCAACGACTGATGGAGACGAGATGAGCGCGATACCGAACGAGATGCGTGTGGGTGAGGGCTGGGACATCCACCAGCTGTTGCTGGGCCGCCCGCTCATCCTGGGCGGCGTGACCATTCCCCACAGCCACGGCCTGCTGGGCCACTCCGACGCCGACGCGCTCTTGCACGCCATCACCGACGCGCTCTTGGGCGCTGCCGGCCTGGGCGACATTGGCCGGCACTTCCCCGACACCGACGCGGCCTTTGCCGGCGCGGACTCCACGCTGCTGCTTCGCGCGGCCTATGAGCGCGTGCAGGCAGCGGGCTGGCGGCTGGTGAACATCGACAGCACCGTGGTCGCGCAAGCGCCGAAGCTGGCGCCCTATATCGACGCCATGCGCGCGCGCATCGCTGCCGCCCTGGGCGTGGCTGCGGAGGTCGTCAACGTCAAGGCAAAGACGGCGGAGAAGATGGGCCCAGTGGGCGAAGGCCGGGCCATCGAAGCCCGTGCCGTTTGCCTGTTAGCACGCGCTACTTCAGTGCGCTGACACTCAGGCTGGGCGCGGTGGGCGCGCGCACGTCAAGCACAAAACGCCAGCGGCCTTTGCGTGGGATGTCCATCAAGAGGTTGCCTCCTGCGCCCACCAACACCGCGGCGCGGCCACTGATCATGGGTAGCTGGCCGGGGCCGCCGCCGAAGTCCAGCGCGCCCCAGTCCGCCGAG
>JANMMH010000337.1:0-6378 GCA_031373055.1 Rubrivivax sp.
AGATTCACTTCGATGCGCCTCTGATCATCGTGGCCGGCACCAACGGCAAGGGTTCGACCTGCGCCATGCTCGAGTCGATGGCGCGCCATGCCGGCTACCGCGTGGGCCTGTACCAAAAGCCCGAGCTCGTGCACTTTGAAGTGCGCTGCCGTGTGGACGGCGCGCCGGTGGCCGCCGCCGCGCTGTTGCCTCACTTCGAGGCGGTGGAGCACGCGCGCGGCGACATCACACTGAGCAAGTTCGAGTTCACCACGTTGGCCATCGCGCGGCTCTTGGCGCACGAAAAACTCGACCTGGTGATCATGGAAGTCGGTCTGGGCGGGCGCTTTGATTCGGTCAATGCCTTTGACGCCGACTGCGTGGTCATCACCAGCATCGATCTCGACCACATGGAGTACCTGGGCCCCGACCGTGAGTCGATCGGCCTGGAGAAGGCGCAGGTCATGCGTGCCGGCAAGCCGGCCATCGTCAGCGACCCCGTGCCACCGCACAGCGTGGTGGCGCATGCGCAGAGCATCGGCGCCGACCTCTGGTTGGTGGGCCGCGACTTCAACCATGACGGCGACCGGCAGCAGTGGCGTTGGAGCGGCCGCGGCCGGCGCTACAGCGGCATGGCCTATCCTGGCTTGCGTGGCGCCAACCAGCTGCTGAATGCCGCTGGCGCCATCGCCGCATTGGAGTCGCTGCGCGAGCGCCTGCCGCTGAGCGCGCAGGCCGTGCGCACGGGGCTGGCGCTGGTGGAGTTGCCGGGGCGATTCCAGGTCATCCCGGGCCAGCCCGCCATCGTGCTCGACGTGGCGCACAACCCGCAGGCGGGTGCGGTGCTGGCGCAGAACCTGGACACGATGGGCTACTTCCCGCGCACGCACGCTGTCTTCGGTGCGATGCGTGACAAGGATGTCGCCGGGCTGATCGCGCGGCTACTACCTTTGGTCGACACCTGGCATCTTTGCGAGCTGCCCAATGCGCGCAGTGCCAAACCGGCCGAGCTGGCGGCTTTGCTGCCCGCCACCACGCCGGGCCGCAAGGTCGACGTGCACCTGCATGCCAACCCAGTCGACGCATTGGCCGCTGCCGTGGCCAGCGCAGACCCAGCCGATAGAATCGTGGTCTTCGGTTCGTTCTACACGGTGGGTGGCGTGCTCAAACATGGTTTGCCCCGCCAAAGTGCGCGCCACACCACCGACATCTGACGCTATCGCCAGGCCATTGCGGCCAGCGTTGTCGCCACCGAGCCTCACCTGCGCCCCATGTCCCTGAAGTCGTTGTTGAAGCGCAAAGCCGACGCGGCGTCGGCGCAGCCCGATGTGACCGACGAGGTCGGGCCTGTGCATGACGCCAGAGTTCGCGCGCGACGCCGGCTCATAGGCGCGGTGGTGTTGTTGGCGGCCGGCATGGTGCTGTTCCCGTGGCTCTTCGAGTCCAAACCTCGGCCGCTGCCTTTGGACATTCCGATCGACGTTGCGCGCAAGGAAAACGCTCCCTTGCCCAAGCCTGTGCCCGTTGCGCCGCGAGCCACGAAGCCGGCGCCTCCACCTGATGCGGGCAACGAAGCGCCCGCTGCGGTGGCCCTTGAAGCCGCGTCGAGCAAGCTTGAGGCGTCGCCGCAGCTGCCGCCAGCATCAGCGCCTACAGCCGTGGTTGCCGCCGCGCCGGCACCAGTCCCAAGGCTGCAAGCTGCAGCCACCCCACCCGCAGTTGCAGCCTCCACGAGCGCGGGCCGCTTCGTGGTGCAAGTCGGCGCATTCAATGAAGCCACCGCCTTGCGCGAGGCACGCAGCAAGGTCGAAAAGCTGGGCCTGAAAACCTACACCCAGGTCATCGAGACGGCGACGGGCGCACGCACGCGCGTGCGCGTAGGCCCGTTCGAAACCCGCGACGAGGCCGACCGCGCCAGTGCGCGGCTGAAGGCTGCGGGCCTGCCGGCCTATATCCTGGTGCTGTGATGGACGCCCTGGCCACACTCAGCTGGCTTGACTGGACGCTGCTCGTGGTGCTGGCCGTCTCGATGGTGGTGGGCCTCGTGCGTGGCTTTGTCTTCGAGGTCATGTCGCTGGCGGGCTGGGTCGTGGCCTGGTTCGCGGCGCAGTGGCTGGCCCCGTGGTTGGGCCCGCAGTTGCCCGTGGGCACGGCGGGTTCGGCGTTGAACATCGCCACTGCCTTCGCCCTGTCTTTCGTCGGCGTCATGATCGTTTGGGCCTTGCTCGCCAAGCTCGTGCGCATGGTGGTGCAGGCCACGCCGCTGTCACTGCCCGACCGCGCGCTGGGTGCCGGCTTTGGCTTCGTGCGTGGCGCGGTGCTGCTGCTGGCGGTGGCCACGCTGGTGGCATTGACACCGGCGGCGCGCGCGCCCGAATGGCAGGCCTCCAAGGGGGCGGCCTGGTTGATGATCGCGCTGCAAGGCCTTAAGCCCTTGCTGCCGGCGGCGATGGCCGAGCGGCTGCCGGCCTGACATTTCGACATTCAACGCTAACGTTCAAGTTCGAGGACAACCTACCCCATGTGCGGCATCGTCGGCGTCATCTCCCAAGGCAACGTGAATCAGCTGATTTACGACGCCTTGCTGCTCTTGCAGCACCGCGGGCAAGACGCCGCCGGCATCGTCACCATGCTCGGCACCAAGTGCTACATGCACAAGGCACGTGGCATGGTGCGCGACGTTTTTCGCACGCGCAACATGCGCGCCTTGCCGGGCCACGTGGGCTTGGGCCAGGTGCGCTACCCCACCGCCGGCAACGCCTACAGCGAAGAAGAAGCGCAGCCGTTCTACGTCAACGCCCCCTTTGGCATCGTGCTCGTGCACAACGGCAACCTGACGAACGCGCATGCGCTGAAAAAAGAGCTCTTCGATATCGACCGCCGCCACATCAACACCACCAGCGACACCGAGGTGCTGATCAACATCCTGGCGCATGAACTGGAAAAAGCGGCGCGCGACCTGCCGCTCACGCCCGACGAAGTCTTCCGCGCCGTGGCCGCCGTGCACAAGCGCCTGAAGGGCTCGTACGCGGTGGTGGCCTTGATCGCCGGCTACGGCTTGCTGGCGTTTCGCGACCCCTTCGGCATTCGCCCGCTGGTGCTGGGTGAAGGCACCGGCGCGGCCACCGGTGAATTCATCCTGGCCAGCGAGTCGGTCGCGGTGGAGGGCACGGGCCACCGGCTGCTGCGTGACGTGGCACCGGGCGAGGCCATCTTCATCGACCTTGAGGGCCGCATGCGCGCACGCCAATGCGCCGACCACCCGAGCCTGAACCCGTGCATGTTCGAGTTCGTCTACTTGGCGCGGCCCGACTCGGTGATGGACGGCATCTCGGTCTACCAGGCGCGCTTGAACCTTGGCGAAACGCTGGCACAGCGCGTCATCTCCACCATGCCGCCGAGCGAGATCGATGTCGTCATCCCCATCCCCAAATCCAGCCGCCCCTCCGCCATGCAGTTAGCACAGAAGATCGGCAAGCCGTACCGCGAAGGTTTCGTGAAGAACCGCTACGTCGGCCGCACCTTCATCATGCCGGGCCAGGCCGTGCGCAAGAAGAGCGTGCGCCAGAAGTTGAACGCCATCGGCGTCGAGTTCCGTGGCCGCAACGTGCTCTTGGTGGACGACTCCATCGTGCGCGGCACCACCAGTAAAGAGATCGTGCAGATGGCGCGTGAAGCCGGTGCGCGCAAGGTCTACATGGCCTCGGCCGCACCGCCGGTGCGCTTCCCCAACGTCTACGGCATCGACATGCCCACGCCCGAAGAGTTGGTGGCCTATGGCCGCAGCAACGAAGAGATTCGCCAGTACATCGGCGCTGACGCGCTGATCTATCAAGACATCGACGCCATGAAGCGCGTGGTGGCCGCACTCAACCCCAAGCTGGCGGGCTTCGAGGCGAGTTGTTTTGATGGGCACTACGTTACCGGCGACGTCAGTGCGGATGACTTCGCCGTGCTCGAAACCCAGCGCCGCAGCCAGGGCGATGAGGACGAAGAAGCCGGCCGCTCGCGCCTGGCGCTGCAAGGCCGCGAGGAGCGCGCATGATCCCGCGCGTCAAACTGCCTGCCGACGCACGCCTTGACACCCTGGCCGTGCGAGAAGGCTTGCCGCCTTCGAGCTGGGGTGAGAACTCCGAAGCCCTCTTTCTTACCAGCTCGTTCGTGCACCCCAATGCCGCGACGGCCGCTGCACGCTTTGCCAACGAAGAGGAGGCCTTCGTCTACAGCCGCTTCTCCAACCCCACGGTGATGATGATGGAGCGCCGGCTGGCGGCGCTGGAAGGCACGGGCAGCTGCATCGGCACGGCCAGCGGCATGGCGGCCATCATGTTGCTGGTGATGGGCTTGCTCAAGAGTGGCGACCACATCGTGTGCTCGCGCAGCGTCTTCGGCTCGACCATCAAGCTCTTCCAGGACTTCGCGAAGTTCGGCGTGAGCACGAGCTTTGTCTCGCAGACCGATGTGGACGAATGGCGCGCCGCGATGACGCCCGCGACCAAGCTTCTCTTTGCAGAAACGCCAACCAATCCGCTGACCGAAGTCTGCGATATCACCGCCTTGGCTGACATCGCCCACGCTGGCGGCGCCTGGCTTGCAGTGGACAACTGCTTTTGCTCGCCTGCCCTGCAGCAGCCGGTGAAGTACGGCGCCGACTTCATCATCCACTCGGGCACCAAGTACCTCGACGGCCAGGGCCGTGTCATCGCGGGTGCGGTGTGCGGGCCGCAGGATCTCATCGACGCGAAGCTGGTGCCAACGATGCGCAGCGCCGGCATGAGCCTGTCGCCCTTCAACGCCTGGGTCGTGCTCAAGGGCATGGAGACGCTGTCTATTCGATTGCAGGCGCAAAGCGCGCGTGCCATGCAGCTGGCGCAGTGGATGGAGGCGCAAGCTGCGGTTGAGCGCGTCTACTACCCCGGTTTGCCGTCGCACCCGCAGCACGCCCTGGCGATGGCGCAGCAGGCAGGCAGCGGCGGGGCCGTGGTGTCCTTCAACGTCAAGGGTGGGCGTTTCGGTGCTTTCAGCGTTATTGACGCCGCGCAGTTCTTGTCGATCACGGCCAATCTGGGTGACACGAAGACGACCATCACCCATCCGTCGAGCACTTCGCACGGCCGCTTGAGTGAAGTGCAGCGCCTGGCTGCGGGCATCACGCAGGGCACCATCCGCGTGGCGGTGGGTTTGGAAGATATCGAGGACATCAAGGGCGACCTTGCCCGCGGCCTGAGCGCACTGGCATGAACAAGCCCGTTCGCACCCGCATCGCGCCGTCGCCCACCGGCTTCCTTCACCTGGGCACGGCCCGCACGGCGCTGTACTCGTGGGCTTACGCGCGCCATCATGGCGGCACGTTTGTGCTGCGCATCGAAGACACCGATGTCGCGCGCTCCACACCCGAGGCGGTGGCGCAAATCGTCGAGGCCATGCGCTGGCTGGAACTCGACTGGGACGAGGGCCCGTACTACCAGATGCAGCGGCTTGACCGCTACCACGACGCCGCCGAGCGCTTGATCGCCAGCGGCCACGCCTACCGCTGCTGGTGCACGCCCGAAGAGCTTGACGCCATGCGCCAGGCGCAACGCGATCGTGGCGAGAAAACACATTACGACGGCCGCTGGCGCCCGGCCGCCGGCAAGACCTTGCCGGCGCCGCCCGCTGGCGTGAACCCCGTGATCCGCTTCGCCAACCCGAGCGAGGGCGACGTGGCCTGGCACGACCTCGTGAAAGGCCCGATCCACATCAACAACCGCGAGATCGACGACCTCATCCTTGTGCGCCCCGACGGCGTGCCGACCTACAACTTCGCCGTCGTCGTCGACGACATCGACATGGCCATCACGCATGTCTTTCGCGGCGACGAGCATGTCAACAACACGCCCTGGCAGATCAACCTCTTTCGCGCGCTCGGTGCCGCGCTGCCTGAGTTTGGGCACTGCCCGGTGATCCTGGGTGACGACGGGCTGAAGCTTTCCAAGCGCCGAGGCGCGGTCAGCGTCACGGCCTACCGCGACGCCGGCTATCTGCCCGAAGCCATGCTCAACTACCTGGCGCGCCTGGGTTGGAGCCACGGTGACGAAGAGCTCTTCACCGGCGCGCAAATGGTGCAATGGTTTGACGGCTCGCACCTGGCCAAGAGCCCCGCGATGTGGGACCCGGCCAAACTTTCCTGGGTCAATGCGCAGTACATCAAACACGCCGACGATGCGCGGCTGGCGGCGTTGGCGGCTGCGCAGCTGGCCACGCGCGGGCTGCATGTTGAGGCGGCCGACATCGTCGCTGCCTGTGCGCTCTACAAGGAGCGCTGCACGACGGTGGTCGAGCTCGCCGACTGGATTGCGATGATGTCGGTCGCGGTGCAACCCAAGGCCGAGGACCTGGCCGCACTCGTCACCGACGCCG
>JANMMH010000398.1:0-2665 GCA_031373055.1 Rubrivivax sp.
TGACGACGATGTGCTGCTTGCCGGCGATGCGCAGGTCACCATTGGCTGTGACCTCGGAGACGGTGACGGTGATCTGCGCGGCCAGCCGCCCGCTGCGCTGCACGCGGCCTTTGCCGGCCGACTCGTCACCGACCGAACCGCGCGCGCTGTAGTTGCGCGCATTGGCGCCCACGCCGACGTTGATGCCGCTGCTCTTTTCGGTGACGGTATCGGCGCTTTGCGAGGCGCTGGCGTTCTCGAACACCAGCACGGTCAATGAGTCGCCCACGTTGATGGCACGCCGGTCGGAGGTCAGGGCCTGGAAGCGCTCGGCGTTGTAGAGGCTTTGCGCGAGCGCGGGCAAGGCCACCATCGTCAGGCCCATGGTCAACAAGGCAAGCAGCGATCGAATCGGTTTCATGCGTTCACCTCGTTCCGGCTTCGACCAGGCCATCGGCCAGCACCCGCGCGGCGTAACTCTGCTGGCTGCTCGGGTTGAGCACACGCACGACTTCGCCGATGCGCGCGTCGGCCAAGGCCACGCCTTGTGTCCACAGCTCGACCGGGCCGGCATGCACGCGCACCTGCACCGGCTGCTGGCGCGCCACCGCAGGCCGCGCTTCGACCAGCGCGGCCGTGAGCACGGCGCCTGCGGCCATGGGCTGGCGCAAACGCAAACCGTCCAGGGGCACCGTGGCCGGCAGGGCCGGTGAGGGCAGCGCGGTGACCTCGCGGCGTTCGCTCGTGAAGGCCTCGGCGCTGGCCCCGTGGCCCGCGGCCAGCGGCGCGCGTGCGACCCACACCGGACGCCAGGCCTGCACCGCAAACCACACCGGCAGCAAACGCCAGAAGCGCCCGTCGAGCTTGAGCTCGACGTTGACAGCCATGCGCCGCGCCAGCAGGGCGCCTTCGGGTACACGTGCTTGCAGCGTTAGCTTGCCCGCGGGCGCTTGCAGCTCGCCCTCGCCTTCGGCCAGCGGCCGTAGCTCCAGTCCCTGCCCCAGGCGCGCAAACAGCGCCGCCGCCGCCTCGTCGTGCAGCCGCACGCGCGCCAGCGTCTGGCCCACGCCTTGGTCGGACGCGGGCACGGCCCAGGCCGCCATCGACCCGGCCAGCAGCAGCAAGGCGGGCAACCAGCGCATGGCTCAGCGGCGCAGGTTGTTGGTGATGCCCAGCATCTCGTCGGCGGCCTGAATCGCCTTGGCGCTGGCTTCATAGGCGCGCTGCGCCACGATGAGGTTGACGAACTCGTCGACCAGCTTGACGTTGGAGGTCTCGACAAAACCCTGAGCCACCGCCGCCAGGCCACGCTCACCGGGCTTGCCGGTCTGCGCGTCGCCGGATTGTTCCGTCGCGGCGTAGAGGTTGTCGCCCAGCGGGCGCAAGCCGCCGGCATTGACGAAGCTGGCCAGTTCAAGTTGGCCCAGCTCCACCGGCTGCACTTCGTCGGGCAGCGTCGCGCGCACCACGCCGCTCGCGTCGATGGTGATGGCGCTGGCGTCGGGCGGCACCTGGATCGCCGGGCTCAGGTGGTGGCCTTGGGCAGTGGCGAGGTAACCCTCGCGGTCGATCTGGAAGCTGCCGGCGCGTGTGTAGGCGCTGCCTCCGTCGGGCAGCGTGACTTCGAAGAAGCCGCTGCCGCGCAAGGCCAGGTCCAGCGGCTGGTCGGTCTTCTTCAAGTCACCGCCGGCGAAGATCTGCGCCGCGCTGCCGATGACCACACCGCTGCCCAGCCGCGCCGTCGTGTCGCTGGCCTCGCGCCGCGCGCCGGGCAGCGCTCGGTAAACCAGGTCTTCGAAGTTGACGCGTGCGCGCTTGAAGCCCAGCGTATTGACGTTGGCGAGGTTGTTGGAGATGGTGTCGACGTTGAGCTGCTGGGCGTGCATGCCGGTGGCAGCGATGTAGAGCGAATCGAGCATAGGGTGCCTTTCGGTTGGGTCAGTATTCGCCGAGCGTGCGGATCGCGCGGCCGAGCATGTCGTCGACGCCTTGCACCAGCTTCTGGCTGGTCTCGAAGTGGCGCATGGTCTCGATCAGCCGCACCATTTCGGCCACTGTTTGCAGGTTGGCGTTTTCAAGGTAACCCTGGCGCAGACGCGGCGTCTCGACGGGGCTTGCCGCAGTCTCGGGCGCGCGAAAGAGGCCCGCGCCCGCTGGCACCAGGGCCTGTGGGTTATCGAAGTTCAACACCCGCAACTGCCCGGCCGCACGCTGGTCTTCGAAGACGCGGCCTTGGTTGTCGATGCGCACCGCGCCGCCACCCAGCGTGATCTCTCCGCTGCTGCCCATCTCGGGCAGACCGCCATGGCTGACGAGGCGGCCGCGTGCGTCGAGTTGGTAGTCACCCTGGCGCGTGTAGACCGGGCCTTCTTCGGCTAGCAGCTCGAACCAGCCCGCGCCTTCGAGCGCCACGTCCAGCGGCGCGCCGGTGTGGCGCAAGGTGCCGGGCCGCTGGTCGATGCTGCTGCGGAACTGCGGCAGCGTGACCTGTAGCGCCGCGCTGCCCAGGTGCTCGACGAAGGGCCTGCTGTAAGCGATTTCGCGGCGAAACGCCGGCGTGGTGGCGTTGGCCAGGTTGTGGCTCAGCGTGGACAAGCGCTGCATGTCGTTGGACATGCTCAGCGCCGTGATCGACAAGGCATCAGCCATGGCTGGGTTCTCCTTCGTGTTGAGCGTCGTGTTGTGC
>JANMMH010000537.1:0-1822 GCA_031373055.1 Rubrivivax sp.
CGGTAGCGCGTGCCGCCGTCGTCCATCGTCACCAGCGACTTCTCGACCAGGCGCGCCAGCAGGTCGGCAACCTCATTGCGCTCGACCCCAACGCCTGCGACCACCTTCTCAGCCGCCTCCAACGTCCACCCCCCCGCAAACACCGCCAGCCGGCGCAGCACCGTGCGCTCTTGCACGTCCAGCAAATCATGGCTCCAGTCGATGAGCGCGCGTAGGGCCTGCTGGCGCGGCATGGCGCTGCGGTCGCCGCGCGTGAGCAGGGTGAAGCGGTCTTTCAGTCGCTCGGCGATCTGCTCGACCGAAAGCACGTTCACGCGCGCCGCCGCCAGCTCGATCGCCAGTGGCATGCCGTCCAGGCATTGGCAGATGCGCAGCACATGCGCCGAGTTGGCGTCACTGAGCGTGAAGCCGCGTGACTTGGCCGCCGCGCGCTCGACGAAGAGGCGGATGGCCTCGAACTCGCGCAGCTGCGTGGCGCCGCCAGCGTCACCGCTAACCGGCAGACTGAGCATGGGCACGGGGAAATTCACTTCACCGGCCACGTGCAGCGGTTCGCGGCTGGTGACCAACAACTTGACGTGCGGCGCGGCCGCAAGCAGCTGCGAAGCCAGCTCGGCGCAGGCTTGCGTGACGTGCTCACAGTTGTCCAACACCACCAGCAGGCGCTTGTGCTTGAGCGCAGCTTGCAGTGTGGCCACGATCGGTTTGCCCACGACTTCCTTGACGCCCAACACGCTGGCCAGCGCCTGCGGCACCAGCCGCGCGTCGGACAACGGCGCCAGCTCCACCAACCACACGCCGTCGCTGAAGTGCCGGCCCATGACGGCCGCCACCTGCACGCTCAGCCGCGTTTTGCCGATGCCGCCCGGGCCCACCAGCGTCAGCAGCCGGTGTTCGCCGAGCAGCTCTTTGACGGCGCCGATCTCATGCTGGCGGCCGATGAACGACGACAGCGCCTGCGGTAGGTTGTGCGGGCCGGCCAAAGGCGCCGCGTCCATCGCGCCGTCGCCATGCGCCACCGGGCTGCCGGCAAACCGCACGTGGTACATGCCCACGGGCTTGGCTATGTTCTTCACCTCGTGCTCGCCGGCGAACTCGAAGGCCACCGGCAACTTTCCCTGCACCAGCTCGTGCATGGCCGCAGAGACACACACGCCGCCGGGTTCACCCAGCGCTTGCAAGCGCGCGGCCAGGTTGACGGCGTCGCCATACAGCGCGGCGTCTTGCTCAAGGATGTCGCCGATGTTCAGCCCAATACGCAGCACCATGCGCCGTGCTTCGGCACGCATGGCGTTGCGTCGGCCCAGCTCTTGCTGCAGGCCCACGGCACAGTGCAGCGCTTGCACCGCGCTGGCAAAGTCGGCGAGCATCGAGTCGCCCGCCGTGTCGATCATGCGGCCCTCGTGCGCTTGCACATGCTGGGCGGCGAGCTTGCGTGTGGCGACGATGTCTTGCAGCGTGGCCAGGTCGTCTTCACCCATCAAGCGCGAGTAGCCGACGACGTCGGCACTCATGATCGCGGCAATCTTGCGGGTGGGTTGCATGTGGTGGACAGTGGCTGGGCTGCATTCTGCCTAGATCGCAGATGATTGAGGCTGAAACCGCACCATGGAGAAACCCAGTGTCTACACGCCGCATCGGCCCCTTTGACGTCAGCGCCATCAGCCTGGGCTGCATGAATCTCAGCCATGCCTATGGCGCGCCGCCGCCGCCCGACGTGGCGGAGCGCCTGCTGCTGCGCGCGCTGGACCTGGGCGTGACGATGTTCGACACCGCCGCGCTCTACGGCTTTGGCGCCAACGAAACGCTGCTCGGCCGTGTG
>JANMMH010000576.1:0-2404 GCA_031373055.1 Rubrivivax sp.
ACGCCCACGCCGCCCGCGCGGATGGTGTCTTCAAACACCGCACGGCCAAACGGCAGCACACCGCTGGCAGCGATTGCACCAAGCATCACGCTGCTCAGCACCGTGCCGGCGCGGCGCGCCATGCCGGCGAGGTCAAGCAACTCGGTGGCGCGCGCATGGTCTTGCAGCAGTTGCATGAGTGCTGCGCTATCGCTGCGGCCATCAGTCAGCACGGCTTTCTCGGCGACGGTGAGCACCCGCGCCATCGCGCTGATGATCAGCGTACGTTCGGCGTTAGCAAACCCCAGGCCGACCTGGCGCACGGTCTCCAAAAGCTCGCTGCTGACCAGGAGGTCGATCTCGCCGGGCACCGGGCTCAGGCTGAACACGCCGTGGTGCACAGCCGTGGCGGCGATCTCCAGGTAGTAGGTCGTCGCCCCCGTGCGCTGCGCCACACCGGGAATGGACGTGCTCTGCGCCGCGTGCCCCGCGCGCACGGCCGCCGCGTAGAGCCACTCGGCAAGCACGCCGCCGCCTTCACCGCCGAGGGCGCAGACGAGGATGGAGATCGGCTTGGTCACGTCGCTTGCTCTGTAAATCGCTCGAATCAAGCCGGCCGCAGCCAGCCGGTCACACTGCCGCGCAGCCCCGCCAGCAGCCGCTCAAACCAGCGCGGGTGGCGCACGATCTCGGCGCGATAAAAGCTCGGGCACAGCGTGGCCGCGTGCGCGTTCTCGCCGCACAGGCCGCAGCCCACGCAGCCTTCGATGACGGTGGCCACGGGGTCGACGCGCAACGGGTCGGGGTTGTCCTTGAGCGTCAGCGTGGGGCAGCCCGAAAGTCGAATGCAGGCGTGGTCACCCGTGCACACGTCTTCGTCCACGCCGTACTTCACGCGCTGCACGCGTTGGCCTTTGGCGAGCAGCGAAGCCAGCCAGGGCTTGATGCGGCGCTGGCGCTCCAGCTGGCATTCGCCCTCGGCGATGATGATCTTCAGGCCCGCAAAAGGCGTCGTGAAAGCCTCTTGCAGCACACGGCGCATGCTGTCGACTTCATAACTCGGCACCACGCGCAGCCACTGCGCGCCCATGCCCTTCAAGGTGTTTTCGATGGACTGGTCGGCATGCACGAGGCTGCGGCCTTTGTCGCGCTCATCGCGCTTCAGCGCCTCGGCCGGCGTCGACAAAATGTCTTGTGTACCGGTGGCCGAGGTGTAGCCATTTTTCATGATCATGAGCACGGCGTCGTCGCCGTTGAAGAGCGCTGCCTGCACGCCGGTGATGAGCCCGTTGTGCCAGAAACCACCGTCGCCCATGATCGCCAGCGAGCGCCGTTGCATGGCCGGCGACACGCCCGCGCGGCTGGCCAGGCTCATGCCGTAGCCCAGGATCGAATGCCCCGAGTGAAAGGGCTCGAAGGTGGCAAAGGCGTGGCAGCCAATGTCGGCGGCGATGTGCACCGGGCCGACGTTTTGCTGCGCGAGTTTGAGCGCCGAAAACACCGGGCGCTCGGGGCAGCCCACGCAAAACGTCGGCGGGCGCGGCGGCAGTGTGATCGCCGCAGCCACCGCCGCGCGGCGCTGCTGCACGTCATCAAGCCACGCGCGCGCAGCCTCGACGTTCACGCCCGGCAGTTGCGCCGCGACAAACGCTAACAAGCCACGTACGAGCACTTCCACGGTGTACTCGCCGGCGGGAGGCAGCAGCTCTTTGCCGAAGACGCGGGTTGGCGCGTCTTGCCGGCGCAGCGCCATCACCAGGTCCTTTTCGATGTACTCCGGCGAGCCTTCTTCCACCACCAGCACGGCCTCTTTGCCCGCACAAAAGGCGCTGAGCTGCGTTGGCACGAGCGGGCAGGTGACGTTCAGCACCAGTAGCGGCAAGGCACTCACGCCTTCACTGTTTGCCAGGCCTAACTGTTGAAGTGCGCGCATCAGAGCGTTGAACAAACCGCCCTGCACGACCAGCCCCACCTGGGCATGCTGACCATCGTGAATCTCGTTCAGGCGGTGTTCGACGATGTAGCGCAGCGCCGCCGGGATGCGCTCGTCGACCTTCAGCTTCTCGTGGCGAAAGGTCACCGGCGGATGCGCCAGGCGCATGTAGTCAAAGCGCGCCGGCTCGGCAATCAAATCGAGTTTCCCGAACTTCGGCGCCAGGTTGTCGCGCGCTACAAAGCTGCCGCGCACATGGCAAGCGCGAATCCTGAACTCCATCAGCGCCGGCATGTTGCTGGCTTCCGAAAGCGCGAAGGCATGCTCCACCATCGCCACCATGTGGCCAAGCTCGGGGCGCGGGTCGAAGAGCACCATCGTGCTCTTCAGGGCAAAGGCATGCGTGCGCTCTTGAATCACACTGGCACCCTCGCCGTAGTCTTCACCGACGATGACCACCGCGCCGCCCACCACGCCGGGCGAAGAAAGGTT
>JANMMH010000637.1:0-3953 GCA_031373055.1 Rubrivivax sp.
GACGGGTTGGGCCGGCATGTACCGCCAGGTGCGTGCCGAGTTCATCAAACACTCCAGCCGCGAGTACGTGCGTGCGGCCGAAGCCATCGGCGCGTCGAACGCCAGCCGCATGTTCCGTCACATCCTCCCGAACGTTAGCCACGTCGTGCTGGTGCGCATGTCGCTCTTGGTGGTGGGCTTCATCAAGGCCGAGGTGATCTTGTCCTACCTGGGCCTGGGCGTACCGGTGGACCAGGTCAGCTGGGGCACGATGCTGGCCGAGGCGCAGAGTGAGTTGATCCTCGGCCACTGGTGGCAGCTGGTGGCGGCCACGGTCTTCATGGCGGTCTTCGTCACTGCGTTTTCGTTGATGGCCGACGCGCTGCGTGATGCGCTCGACCCGAAGTTGCGGGGGCTGGAGTGAGCATGCTGCTATCGATCCAAGACCTGCGTGTCGCCTTCCGCATGGGCCGCGGCGAACGCGCCGATGCCGTCAAGGGCGTCAGCTTCGACATCCCCGAGAACACCACCGTGGCGCTCGTCGGTGAGTCGGGCTCGGGCAAGAGCGTGACGGCGATGTCCATCCTCAACTTGCTGCCTGATAACGCTGAACGGCAGGGGCGAATTTTGTGGCGGGGGCGCGACCTCTTGCAGGCGAATTTGAAGGAGCTGCAAGCGCTGCGAGGCAAAGACATCGCCTGCGTGTTCCAAGACCCGATGGGTTCACTCAACCCCGTCTTCAGCGTGGGCCAGCAGCTCATCGAGCCGCTGGTCAAGCACATGGGCATGGGCCGGCGCGCGGCGCTGGCGCGCGCCGAGGCGCTGCTGCACGAGGTCGGCATCCCCGAGCCCAAACGCCGGTTGGATTCGTATCCGCATGAGATGTCCGGCGGCCAACAACAGCGCGTGATGATCGCCATGGCGCTGTCGTGCGAGCCCAAGCTCTTGATCGCCGACGAGCCGACCACGGCGCTGGACGTGACCATCCAGCGCCAGATCCTGGAGCTCTTGGGCAAGCTCAAGACCAGCCACCGCATGAGCGTGCTCTTCATCAGCCACGACCTCGGCTTGGTGGGCGAGATTGCCGACCGCGTCGTCGTCATGCGCCACGGCATCGTGCGCGAACAAAACGACGTGGCGGGCATCTTCTCCAACCCGCAAGACGACTACACCAAAGCCCTGCTCGCCTGCCGGCCCAGCCTGGACGGCACGGCCGCGCGCTTGATGGTCATCGACGACCACATCGCCGGGCGCCAAGCGCGCCAGCTCGGGCAAACCAAAAACCCTGACGCCCCGGTGCTTTTGGAAGTGCGTTCGCTGGCCAAGAGTTTTTGGCTGCGCAAAGGCATCTTCGGCAAGCGCGAATTCAAGGCCGTGCAGGACGTCAATTTCAAGCTCAGGCGCGGCCACACGCTCGGTGTGGTGGGCGAGTCGGGCTCGGGCAAGACGACGATGGGCTTGACGCTTCTGCGCCTGCACGAACCCACGGGCGGCGAGGTCTTGTTTGACGGCCGAAATCTGTTGACCATGGGCCAGGCCGAGCGCCAGGTGCTGCGCCGGCGCATCCAGATCGTCTTTCAGAATCCGTATGCCAGCCTGAACCCGCGCTTCACCATCGGGCAGACGCTGGTGGAGCCGATGACCATCCATGGCATCGGCGCGAACCTTGCTGAACGCGAGCAGCGTGCCCGTGCGCTCCTGGAAAAAGTCGGCCTCGACGGCCGCGCCTTCGGCAAGTACCCGCACGAGTTTTCAGGCGGCCAGCGCCAGCGCGTGGCGATCGCACGCTGCCTGACACTGGACCCTGAAGTGCTGGTGCTGGACGAAGCCGTCTCTGCGCTGGATGTCTCGGTGCAAGCGCAAGTGCTCAACCTGCTTAAGGACTTGCAAGACGAGCTCGGCCTGGCCTACGTCTTCATCAGCCACGACCTCGCCGTGGTGCGCTTCATCAGCGACGAAGTGCTGGTGATGAAAGACGGCGTGGTGGTCGAGCAGGCCAGTGCGGCGGAGATTCTTGCGGCGCCGAAGCAGGAGTACACGCAGCGGCTGCTGGCGGCGATACCGCGCGGGTATCGCGCGGCGGTTTGACGCCCTTCCCGCTACCAACTCACCTCACGCTCCGGCGTCGCGCCAATGCGGTGGATCGACAAGTCCGCACCCTCGTGCTCGTCTTCTACCGACATGCGTAGCCCCATCGTTAGCTTGAGCAGCCCGTAGACCACAAAACCGCCGATCAGCGCCCAGGCCACACCCATGGCCGTGCCGATCAACTGCGCGCTCAGGCTGACACCACCGAGCCCGCCCAGACTCTTGGCGCCGAAGATGCCGCAGGCGATGCCGCCCCAGGCGCCGCACAGGCCGTGCATGGGCCACACGCCCAGCACGTCGTCGATCTTCCAGCGGTTCTGCGTCCAGGTGAACATCAGCACGAAGATGGCGCCAGCGACACCGCCGGTGACAAGTGCGCCCATGGGGTGCATCAGGTCGGAGCCCGCGCACACGGCCACGAGGCCCGTCAACGGCCCGTTGTAGGCAAAGCCGGGGTCGTTGCGGCCCAACAAGGTGGCCACCAAGGTGCCGCCCACCATGGCCATCAGCGAGTTGACGGCGACCAGGCCCGAGATCTTGTCGATGGTCTGCGCGCTCATGACATTGAAGCCAAACCAGCCCACGGCCAGGATCCACGCACCCAGGGCCAAGAAGGGAATGCTCGACGGCGGGTGTGCGCTCATGGCGCCGTCTTTGCGGTAGCGGTTGGTGCGCGCGCCCAGCAAGAGCACGGCGGCCAGCGCCAACCAGCCGCCCATGGCGTGTACCACCACGCTGCCGGCGAAGTCATGGAACTCTTCGCCCGCGCGTGCCTTGATCCAGGCCTGCACGCCAAAGCCTTGGTTCCAGACGATGCCCTCGAAGAAGGGGTAGATCAGGCCCACCAACACGGCCGTGGCGATGAGCTGCGGGCCGAACTTCGCGCGCTCGGCAATGCCGCCCGAGACGATGGCCGGAATGGCCGCCGCGAAGGTCAGCAGAAAGAAGAACTTCACCAGCTCGTAGCCGTTCTTCGCCGCCAGCGTTTCGGCGCCGCTGAAGAAGCTCACGCCATAGGCCACGCTGTAGCCGATGAAGAAATAGGCGATGGTCGACACCGAAAAATCGACCAGGATCTTGACCAGCGCATTGACCTGGTTCTTCTTGCGCACGGTGCCGAGTTCGAGGAACGCAAAACCGGCGTGCATGGCCAACACCATGATGGCGCCGAGCAGGATGAAAAGGGCGTCGGTGCCTTGTTTGACTTGGTCCATGGGACTCCTTCTGAGGTGGTCTGCGCGTGTGCCCGTGCTCGTGCCCACGCTTTCGAGGGGCGGATTTTGGGGGCACTGGCAATGAAACTTTGCATGAGCCCATGACAATGCAGCCGGTGAAATCCCACCCCCTGATCGCCAGCGCCCTGGCCTTGACCTTGGCGCAAGCCCTGCACGCGCAGACCCCTCCCACACCTGCCGCCACGGCCGCCAGCGCACCTGCGGCGGCGGCGTCAGCGCCACCGACTCGGGCCCGGCCACCGGCGGCCGCGGCACCCCAGCGTGTTGAGATCACTGGTGGGCGCGAGAACGACGCCGACCAGCGCCGCCAGTCCACCGCTGCCAAGATCGTCATCGGCCGCGAAGAGATCGAACGCTTTGGCGACAGCACGGTGGGCGAAGTCTTGAAGCGCCTGCCCGGCGTCCCCCCGCAAGGCCCGCCCGGCCGTGGCGGCCCGCCGCGCATGCGTGGGCTGGGTGCCGGCTACACGCAGATCCTGATCGACGGCCAGCGTGCGCCGCAAGGGTTCTCGGTCGAGTCCTTGACGCCTGAACAACTCGAGCGCATCGAGATCTTCCGCGCGCCTACGGCTGAGACCGGCGCGCGTGCCATCGGCGGCACCATCAACATCGTCACGCGCGAAGGCTTCAAGGTGCGCTTGAACGATGTGC
>JANMMH010000639.1:0-4907 GCA_031373055.1 Rubrivivax sp.
TTGAAGTCCACCGGCAGTGGCTCGCCCTTGGCCAGCATGTCCTGGATGCGCTTGTGCGCGGCGTCGCGGCCGGTGAGCATCTTGCCGCTGAGCAGCAGCGTGTCGCCGGGCTTCCAGCTTGCCACTTGCTCGCGCGTCAGGCTGTTGAGGTCGACTCTTTTGCTCTTGTTGTAGTCGGGTTGCCAGCGCACGTCGGGCCACAAATCCAGGCTGGGTGGTGTCATGTACGCGGCACCGCTGCCGTCCATCACCAAGTGCGCATGGCGCGTCGCTGCGCAGTTAGGAATCATCGCCACGGGCTTGCCGGCAGCGTGGGTGGGGTAGGTGGCGATCTTCACGTCAAGCACGGTGGTCAGGCCGCCCAGGCCCTGAGCGCCGATACCCAGCGCGTTGACCTTCTCGTAGAGCTCAATGCGCAGCTCTTCGAGCTTGTTTTGCGGCCCGCGCGCGAGCAGGTCAAACATGTCGATGTCGTCCATCAACACTTCTTTGGCCATCAGCATGGCCTTCTCGGCCGTACCGCCAATGCCGATGCCCAGCATGCCCGGCGGGCACCAGCCGGCACCCATGGTCGGCACGGTTTTCATGACCCAGTCGACGATGCTGTCGCTGGGGTTGAGCATCACGAACTTGCTTTTATTTTCGCTGCCGCCGCCCTTGGCCGCGACCGTGACGTCGAGCTTGTTGCCCGGCACCACCGTCATGTGCACCACCGCCGGCGTGTTGTCGCCGGTGTTCTTGCGCAGGAATTGCGGGTCGGCCACGATGGACGCACGCAGCTTGTGGTCGGGGTCGAGGTAGCCCTGGCGCACGCCTTGGTTGACGGCGTCCTCAATCGAGCCCGTGAAGCCCTCACAGCGCACGTCCATGCCGATTCTCAGGAAGACGTTGACGATGCCGGTGTCCTGGCAGATCGGGCGGCGGCCTTCGGCGCACATCTTCGAGTTGGTCAGGATCTGCGCGATGGCGTCTTTGGCCGCCGGGCCTTGCTCGCGCTCGTAGGCGCGCGCGAGGTGGCTGATGAAGTCGGCAGGGTGGTAGTAGCTGATGTACTGCAGCGCAGCGGCCACGGTCTCGATGAGGTCGGCTTGGCGGATGATGGTCATGGTGCGTTCCGGTTCACTCGTGCTCGGGCTTGTGCGGCGGCGCGGCATGCGTCATCAGCCGGTCGGTCCAGGCGATGGCCACCGCCGACAACAAGAAGGTGATGTGGATCACCGTCTGCCACAGCAGCACCTTCTCTTCGTAGTTGGCGGCGTTGATGAAGGTCTTGAGCAGGTGGATCGAGCTGATGCCGATGATGGCCGTGGCCAGCTTGACCTTCAGCACCGAGGCGTTGACGTGGCTCAGCCACTCGGGCTGGTCGGGGTGGCCGTCAAGGTTCAAGCGCGAGACAAAGGTCTCGTAGCCGCCGACGATGACCATGATCAAGAGGTTGCTGATCATCACCACGTCAATGAGCGCCAGCACCACCAGCATGATGATGGTTTCGTTCAACCCGGTGACGACCACCTCGCTCTTGTAGCCAATGCTGGTGACCAGTTGCGCCAGCGCCTGCTGGTTGCCAAACGCCGCCTCCACCAGGTGCACCAGCTCGACCCAGAAGTGGAAGACGTAGACGGCTTGCGCCAGGATCAAGCCCAGGTACAGCGGCAGCTGCAACCAGCGGCTGCCGAAGATGACACGGGGTAAGGGGCCAAGCTGGGCGGGGCCGCTTTTGAATCGGGGATGCATGGGCTGGGTCGATCTCGGGTTGCTCATGCCGGGCGCTTGAAGGTGGCGTAAATTGTAGATGTCGCCCCTCTTAGACCAGCCAAACTGGCCAGACCGCCGTTCAGCGCGTCAGCGCTTCGTAAGAGCCTGGCCCTAGGCTGCGGGCTTCGCTTCGAGTTGCATCGCACATCAGGAGACACCACCATGTCCAACGCCGACCAACGCACCGAGTACGCCAGCTACCCGCCACCGGCCAGCATGGCCAACGCCCACATTGCTGGCATGGCCGCCTATGACGCGCTGTGCGCCGAGGCAGCGGCCGACTACGAGGGCTACTGGGCGCGCCTGGCGCGTGAGCTGCTGAGCTGGAAGACGCCGTTCACCAAAGTGCTCAACGCCAGCGAGGCGCCCTTCTTCAAGTGGTTTGAAGACGGCACGCTCAACGTTTCCTACAACTGCCTGGACCGCAATGTCGAGCGCGGCCTGGGCGAGAAGACGGCCATCATCTTCGAGGCCGACGACGGTGCCGTGTTGCGCGTCAGCTACCGTGACTTGTTAGCACGCACCTGCCGCATGGCCAATGCGCTGAAGGCACGCGGCGTCAAGAAGGGTGACGTCGTCGTCATCTACATGCCCATGAGCGTGGAAGGTGTGGTGGCCATGCAGGCCTGCGCGCGCATCGGCGCCACGCATTCGGTGGTGTTCGGTGGCTTCTCGGCGCAAAGCCTGCGCGACCGCATTCAAGACGCCGGCGCGGTGATGGTCATCACCGCCGACGAGCAGATGCGCGGTGGCAAGAACTTGCCGTTGAAGGCCATCGTCGACGAAGCCATGGCCATGCCGGGCTGCGAGTCCATCCGCAACGTCATCGTCTACAAGCGCACGGGCGGCGCGGTGGCATGGCACGCGCATGACCGCTGGATGCACGAGCTCACCGCACAAGCCGCCGAGACCTGCGAGCCCGAATGGGTGGGCGCCGAACACCCTCTCTTCTTGCTCTACACCAGCGGCTCGACCGGCAAACCCAAGGGCGTTCAGCACAGCAGCGGCGGCTACTTGTTGCACGCAGCGCTGACCACCAAGTGGACCTTCGACCTGAAAGACAGCGACATCTTCTGGTGCACCGCCGACATCGGCTGGGTCACCGGCCACAGCTACATCACCTATGGCCCGCTGGCCCTGGGCGGCACCGAGATCGTGTTCGAAGGCGTGCCCACCTTCCCCGACGCCGCGCGCTTCTGGAAGACGATCGAAAAGCACAAGGTCACCATCTTCTACACCGCGCCCACGGCCATCCGCTCGCTGATCAAAGCGGCCGAAGGCAACGCCGCCGTGCACCCGCGCTTGAGCGACTTGTCGTCACTGCGCCTGCTCGGCTCGGTCGGTGAGCCCATCAACCCCGCCGCCTGGGAGTGGTACCACCAGCACGTGGGCGGCGGCCGCTGCCCCATCGTCGACACCTTCTGGCAGACCGAAACCGGCGGCCACGTCATCACGCCGCTGCCCGGTGCGACGACGCTGGTGCCCGGCTCATGCACGCTGCCCTTCCCCGGCATCGACGCGGCGGTGGTCGACGAGCTCGGCCACGACGTGCCCAACGGACAAGGCGGGATCCTGGTCATCAAGAAGCCCTGGCCGAGCATGATCCGCACCATCTACGGCGACCCCGAGCGCTTCAAGAAGAGTTACTACCCCCCTGAGCTCAAAGGTTATTACCTGGCGGGTGACGGCGCCATTCGTGACGCGACCACGGGCAACTTCACCATCACCGGGCGCATTGACGACGTGCTCAACGTCAGCGGCCACCGCATGGGCACGATGGAGATCGAGTCAGCGCTTGTCAGCTGCACCGAGCTCGTGGCCGAAGCGGCGGTGGTTGGCCGCCCCGACGACACCACCGGCGAGGCGATCTGCGCCTTCGTGGTCTTGAAACGCTCGCGGCCGACAGGTGACGAGGCGAAGAAGATCGCCACCGAGTTGCGCAACTGGGTGGCCAAGGAGATCGGCCCCATCGCCAAGCCGCGCGACATCCGCTTCGGTGACAACCTGCCCAAGACCCGCTCGGGCAAGATCATGCGCCGGCTGTTGCGCTCGATCGCGAAGGGGGAGGCGATCACGCAAGACACCTCGACGCTAGAGAACCCGGCGATCCTGGAGCAGTTGGCGCAGGCGAACTGATCGGGGCATTTGCGCCGGCAACTCTGAGCTACGCGAACTCCTGCGCCATCGCCCCCAGCGCCGCCACATAACAAGCCATCGGCACGCGCACGATGCCCGCACCGATCTGCCCAATGCCGGCTTCTTTGTGCGCGATGCCGGTGGTGACGACGGGGCGGATGCCGGTGTCGACGACCTTGCGCACATCAATGCCACAAGGCGCGCCGGCGAAGTCGAGTGCGGGCAGGCTAAGGCCCGGATTGCGGGTGACGGTGATCTCGTACATCTCGCGGCTGTAGCGCACGGCGTCGCCGACCGTGCCGCCAGCCAGCAGCGTGAGCGCGGGTGAGGCCGCGAACGAGCAACCACCGAAGCCGGCGGTTTCGGTGATGGCGCTGTCGCCGATGTCGGGGCAGGCATCTTCGGGTTTGAAGCCGGGGAAGAAGAGGCCTTGCGGCAGGTCGGACGCGGCGCAGAACCACTGCGAGCCCAGGCCGCTGATGCGCAGGCCCGTCTGCGTGCCGTTGCGCGCGGTGGCCGTGACCACGCTGCTGAACGGAATGCCGTGCGCGGCGTCCATGATGGCTTTGCACGACGCCATCGAATAGTTCAGGAAAAACTGCGAGCTTTTGGCCACGAAGTCCAGGGTTTGGTGCACGTGGTCTTGCGGCAGCGCATGCGCCGATGGTGCGGCCAGTGCCACCGCCAAGGTCATGAAGAAGAGTGAGGTCGACGCGGCGTTGCGGCTGTGGACCTCGTCGCCCATCAAGAGGGCTTGTGACTGGATGGCCTTCAGGTCGATGCCGCCGGTCTTCTCAAAATCATGGCGCACGGCGGTCTTCAGCACGGGTGCGAGCACGTCTTCGAACCACTTCAACTTGCGCAGCACATCGGGGCCGTTGGCGCCGAAACGCAGGCAGCGGCCGATGCCTTCGTTGAGGTTGGTGTAGGCGACGTTGCCATGCGTGGCGTCGCGCACCTGGATCAAAGGCATCGACGCACTGATGACCCCGGTCATCGGGCCCACGGCCTTGAAG
>JANMMH010000641.1:0-2271 GCA_031373055.1 Rubrivivax sp.
GCTTCGCTGCAGTCACCAGTGGGGGCGCGCCTTCGTGCCCAGGGACGGTGGTGGCTGGCTGGCCGAGGGCGAAGGCTGACCGGTGGAGCGAAGGAAAGGAGGAGAAAGCGGCCGTTCAGGCCAGCTTCGGGGGACATGAGCGGAACCGGTCAGCCTTCGCCCTCGGCCCGTGCGGCAGGTGCCGACGCTGCGCTTTGAACCTGAGCCTAAACGCAAAGCCGCATCACCGCTCCTTGACATACGGCAGCCCCAGCGCCTTGGGCGCATAAGCGCGGCCGATGAAGCCGGCGAGCAGTACCACCGTCATGACGTAAGGCAGCGCCTGAATGGCCTGCACCGGCACCGCACCGATGAAGGGCAGTACGACACCTTGCAGGCGGATCGCCATGGCTTCGAGGAAGCCAAAGAGCAGACAAGCCAGCAGCGCCCCCCCGGGGTGCCACTTGCCGAAAATCATCGCCGCCAGTGCCATGTAGCCACGTCCCGCCGTCATGTTGGGGATGAAGGAGGGTGTGAGCGCCAGCACGAGGTAGGCGCCCGACAACGCGGCGAGCACGCCGTTGAGCAGCAGCGCCTGGTAGCGCAGCCACAGCACCGAGACGCCGGCGGCGTCCACCATCGCCGGGTTCTCGCCCGTGGCACGCAGGCGCAGGCCGAAGCTCGTGCGGTAGAGCAGCCACCACACGGCGGCCACCAGCATCAGCGTGGCGTAGACCATGATGTTGTGGCCGAGCAGGCCTACCGCGAGCACGGTGCCGATGTAGGGCCAGTCTTTGACGGCGGCCACGACAGGGGGCATGAAGGCGCCCAGGCGCACCGCGTCGGGCAGCGGCGGCGTCTGCCCACCTTGTTTGAACCAGGCAATGCCCAGCACGACGGTCAGGCCCGCCGCCGTCATGGTGATGGCCATGCCCAAGACGACCTGGTCACCCCGGTGGCTCACGCAGGCATAGCCGTGTAAGAGCGACAAGGCCATGCCCACGGCAATGGCGGCGGCCAGCGCCAGCCACAAGGAGCCGCTGGCCACGCCGACGCTGGCGGTGGTGAAGGCGGTGAGCAGCATCTTGCCCTCCAGGCCGAGGTCGATGACACCGGCGCGCTCGCTGATCAGGCCGGCCAGGGCGCACAGGATCAGCGGTGTGGCCACACGCAGGGTGCTGGCGAGCATGGAGGCAATGGCGATCTCATCCATGCACGGCTTTCGGTGCCAACGCGCCATGTAGTCGCGCCAACCCAGGCGCCGCCACCTGCGCCATGGCGCCGGCAAAAAGCACGATCAAACCTTGCAGCGTGAAGACCATCTCGCGCGAAAAGCCAGGGATCTCAAACGCCAGTTCGGCCCCACCCTGGTACAGCGCACCAAAGAGCAGCGAGGCCAGCATGATGCCCACCGGGTGATTGCGCCCGATCAGCGCCACGGCGATGCCGGCAAAACCCGCGCCGGCCACGAACTCGGCAATGAGCCGGCCTTGCACGCCAGCGATTTCATTGATGCCCACGAGCCCCGCCAGCGCGCCCGACAACATCATCGAACGCATGATCTGCGCGCGCGGCGCGATGCCGGCATAACGTGCAGCCTCAGGGGAGAAACCCACGGCGCGCAAGGCGTAGCCGGGTTGCGAGCGCCAGAGCGCAAAGTACACGCCGATGGCGGCCACGATAGCCAACAGCACCGATAGATTCAAAGGCGAACGTGGCCACGTGATGCCCATCAGCGCCAGCGCTTCGTGCACGCCCGGCATACGCGCCGACGCCGCGAAGGCGCGGCTTTCGGGCGCCATGTTGCCTGGCTCTTTGAGCACGCCCACCAAGAGGTAGCCCATCAACGCGGCGGCGATGAAGTTGAACATGATGGTGGTGATGACGATGTGGCTGCCGCGCCAGGCTTGCAGCGCGCCGGGCACCGCCGCCCAGGCCATGGCGAAGAGCATCGCGGCGATGACCATCAGCGGCAGCATCAGCGCGCCCGGCAGCCTCTCGCCCAGCGCCAGCGCCGCCAGGGCCGCACCCAGCCCACCCATCATGGCCTGGCCTTCGCCGCCGCTGTTGAAGAGGCCACCGTGGTAGGCCACCGCCACTTCCAGCCCCGTGAAGACGAAGGTCGTGGCGTAGTACAGCGTGTAGCTCAGGCCGCTGCGGCTGCCGAAGGCGCCCTTGATGAGCAGCGTCAGCACCTGCACCGGATCTTGCCCGACGACTAACAGCACAAGTGCACTGACCAGCAAGGCCACGCCCAGGTTGATGGCCGGCAGCAGCACCAGGTCCATCCAG
>JANMMH010000654.1:0-3508 GCA_031373055.1 Rubrivivax sp.
CCGCCCAATAGAAGCCCTCGACGAAGCGCAGGTTCATGGGCGGTGCTGCGCCATGCGCTCATGCAGGAACGACACGATGTCATGCACCGGCAAGCCCGTGGCCTGGCGCAACACCGCTGCGTAGGGTGGCAGGTTGGTGCACTCCAGCAGCAGCGCATGCAGCTGCGGCGCGTGCTGCAAGAGCCGCTCGGCGGCCGTCAACACTTGCGCCTGCGCGTCGGCTTGGTCCAGCGTGGGCAAGTCCAGCAGCAGCGTGCGCTGCAAGGGCGAGCCGGGTGTGATGCCCTGCACCGGCGTGGCAGGGTCGGCGCCCACGGCTTTGAAGTGCTGCGGCGTCAGGCTCTCGGCGGCGATGGTGATGACGCCGCAAGACAGGCCTTGGCCTCGCAGCTCGGCCAGTTTCATCAAGCTCGAACTCCACACCGGCACCGGCAAGGCGGCCTGCAACTCGCGCTGCCAGCGCGCGAGAAAACCGCAGCTGGTGCTGATGGCGGTCGCGCCCTGGGCCACCAGCGAAAGCCCCGCGTCGATGAACGGGGCAAGCAGCGCGGCGTCTTGCCCGTGCACCACGGCGAAAGGCGTGGCCCCCGCGACGACGGCGTAGCGCACGGGGAAGTGAAAACTGCCGGCGTGCCCGATGTCGCCCAGCGGCCGTGGGAAGCGCGTCTGCAACATCAGGATACCGAGCATGGGCTTTCAGGGTAGGCCCGGCTGGAGGATCGCCGGGCGCGGGCTATGCTAATTGCCCACGGCGCGCCGCGCGCCTTTCATCACGAGGAACACACATGCACCGTCGTCACAGCTTGCTGCTCAGCTTGGCAGCACTCGCCGTCACCAGCCTCAGCGCCCAGGCCCAAACCAAGTGGGACCTGCCCGCCGCCTACCCCGCCACCAACTTTCACAGCGAAAACCTGGTGCAGTTTGCCAACGATGTCGACAAGGCCACGGCCGGCAAGCTGAAGATCACCGTGCACGCCAACGCTTCACTCTTCAAAGCGCCCGAGATCAAACGCGCGGTACAAGGCGGGCAGGCGCAGATCGGCGAGATCCTGCTCGTTAACTTCCAAAATGAGTGGCAGATTTTCGGTGCCGACGGCCTGCCTTTCCTGGCCGACAGCTACGACGAAGCCATGAAATTGTGGAAGGTGCAAAAGCCCGTGCTCGACAAGAAGCTGGGCGAGCAAGGCCTGATGGCGCTCTACGCCGTGCCGTGGCCGCCGCAGGGCATCTACACCAAGCGCCCGGTGAATGCGGCGGCTGATTTGAAAGGCATGAAGTGGCGCGCCTACAGCCCCGCCACGGCGCGCATTGCCGAGCTGGTGGGTGCTACGCCCGTCACCGTGCAGGCGGCCGAACTCAGCCAGGCGCTGGCCACGGGCGTGGTGGAAAGCTACATGTCCAGCGGCTCCACTGGCGCCGACAGCAAAACCTACGAGCACCTGAAGTTCTGGTACGACACGCAGGCCTGGCTGCCCAAGAACGCCGTCATCGTGAACCGTGCGGCCTTCAACGCCCTGGACAAGCCCACGCAAGACGCACTGCTCAAAGCCGCGGCGGATGCCGAAGTGCGCGGCATTGCCGCGAGCAAGCGCGTCAACGGCGAAAGCCTGGACAAGCTGCGCGCCGGCGGCATGCAGATCTTGCCACCGTCGCCGCAGCTCAAGGCCGACATGAAGAAGGTGGGCGACACCATGCTCAAGGAATGGCTGGAAAAGGCCGGCCCCGAAGGCAAGGCGCTGGTCGACGCGTTCGTCAAGTGAGTTGCTGAAGAAGCGGGGTGATCACGCCACTTCTTCGCGCCTTCGCCACAGCTCTGAGCTTCTAGGATTCCGTCGACCCACCTTGCGTTCATGCATGGCGGGCCGTGCCACATCAGTGGCCAAGGAATCACGATGTCCGACCTGTCACTGCCACCGCTGTCTTCACTGCCAACCGCTGAAGAGCTGTCAGGGCGACCGCCGATCAAGACGCGCTTCGAACCCTTCGCCTGGCCGACCCCGACACTGCCTTGTTATCCTGCACCGGTGTGCCAGATCGCACCCGAGGCTTGCGAGATTGAAGGCCTCAATGGCAGCGTGATGACCGGCCGCCTGACCATCTTCAGCCCTGAAGATGGCCTGCTGCAGCTGCAACTGCCGCCTTCGCGCACGACGATGCCGCTGCGCTTTGACCAGTTCCGCCGGCTCCGCTTGCTTGCGCCATTGGCACCGCTGCCCCAGCTCAGTGAGGACAGCCTGCCGCCGACCTTGGTTGAGCGCCCTGCCGTGCCTTACACGGTGCACATGCACAGCGGCGCAGCGCTCTCGGGCTTGACCATTCGCCACCTGGAAACGGACGCCGGCCTCTTTCTGTTCGAAC
The DNA here is from genome assembly GCA_031373055.1 of Rubrivivax sp. Lineage (GTDB taxonomy): Bacteria > Pseudomonadota > Gammaproteobacteria > Burkholderiales > Burkholderiaceae_C > Rubrivivax. Next base: position 2,359 of record JANMMH010000654.1, read on the forward strand.
CGGTGGACGCCGCCGGCGCGGTGCGTCGCGTCTTTGTGCCGCGCTGTGCCTACACCATGGCCGATCTCGGCCACCGCATTGGTGAACTGCTGGTGGCGCAACACGCCGCCACCACGCAGCAGGTGGACGCCGCGCTGGACGAACAAAGCGCGCTGCGTGCACGCAAGATCGGCGACATCTTGCTGTCGCGGCAGATCATTTCGCAGGAAGAGCTGATCAACGCCATCGAGCAGCAGTCGCGCATGCCCATGGTGCGCATTGGCGAAGCGCTCATCGCCCTGGGCATGATCACCGCGCAGCAGCTCGACGAGGCCCTGGCACAGCAGCGCGTCGACCGCGGCACACCGCTGGGCGAGCTGCTGGTGCGCCGGGGTGCCGTCTCGCGTGAAGACCTGCAAACGGCACTGTCACGCAAGATGGGCTACCCGCTGGTTGACGTGGAGAACTACCCGGTGGACGTGGAGGCCGTGGCGCGTGTGCCCTATGGGGTAGCGCGGCGCGTGCCGGCGCTGGCGCTGATGCGCAGGGCCGGGCGCCTGGTGGTGGCGATGGAAGACCCGACGCGCAAGGCCGCCATCGAGCAGGTGGAGTTCGCCGCGCAATGCAAGATCGTGCCCGTGCTGGCGCGTGTGGGCGCCTTGGCGCTGGCCATCGACCGCGCCTACGAAAAGAGCGGCGCCAATGCGATGCAGTTCGACGCGTCCGCGCCGCTGGACTTCGACAGCGACGATGCCAACAAGCTGCTGGCCTCGCTGGAACAACAACAGGCCCAGGACGTGGTGGCCGGCGACGATGACGACGCGACCATCGAGCAGAGCGACAACTCGCTGGTGCGGCTCATCAACTCGATGATCCTTGAAGCACAAGCGCAGGGTGTGTCAGACATCCACATCGAATGCCAGCCCGGGCGCGAGAAGGTCAAGATTCGCTTTCGCAAAGACGGCCAGATGCGCGCCTACATGGAGCTGCCGCACACCTACCGCAGCGCCTTGCTGGCGCGGTTGAAGATCATGTGCGACCTGGACATCAGCGAGCGGCGCAAACCGCAGGACGGCAAGATCACCTTCGGGAAATTCGTGCAGGGCCAGCGCCTTGAATTGCGCGTGGCCACGATCCCGACCTACAGCAACCTGGAAGACGCCGTACTTCG
>JANMMH010000675.1:0-4597 GCA_031373055.1 Rubrivivax sp.
GCACAGCTTGTCGCTCGCATCGACGATGCATTGACGCCCGCTGAGCCTGCCGACGCCGAGGCCGACGAGGACATGCTGGCCAGCGGAGGCCTGCATCTGGCCATCGCGGTCGACGAGGTCGACGCGGCCGACGCGAGCGACGTAAGCGCCACTCCGGCCCAGGCCGCGCCCGCCTGAGCTTGCACGTGATGTGGTGGCGTCGCCTTTCGGTGCTGCAATGGTCGCTGCTCGTCTCGGTGGGGCTGCACGCGGGCTTGCTGGGCTTTCGCATCGTCAACCCCGAGGGCTTCAACCGCACCTTTCAAGACACGCCGCTGGAGGTCATCCTGGTCAACGCGCGCTCAACTGAAGTGCCGCTCAAGGCCCAGGCCATCGCGCAGGCCAGCTTGGCCGGCGGTGGTGACGCCACCAAGGGCCGCGCGACGTCGCCCTTGCCTGCCGCGCAAACCATGGAGCTGGGCGACGCGCCAGACCAAGCCAGGCGCCGCATCGATGCCTTGCAAGAGCAGCAGCAACAGCTGCTGGCGCAGATTCGCCGCGAGCTGGCGCAACTGCCGCCGCCCGACCCCAAGCGCGACACCGGCACGCCCAAAGAGGTGGAGCAAGACGAGCGTAGGCGCCAGCTGCTGCGGTTGCTGGCCGAGATCGAAAAGCGCGTCAACGACGAAAACGCGCGGCCAAAAAAGCGCTACATCAGCCCGGCCACGCGTGAAGAGGTTTACGCGCTGTACTACGACGCGCTGCGCCGGCGCATTGAAGAGCGTGGCACGCGCAACTTCCCTGAGTACCAGGGCAGGAAGCTCTATGGCGAGCTGACCATGAACGTGACGGTGGACGCTGCGGGCCAGGTGGTGGAGACCGAAATCGTGCGGCCGTCGCGCTTGCGCGTGCTTGACCAGCAGGCCGTGGCCATCGTGCTGGCAAGTGCGCCCTTTGGCCTCTTCAATGCCGCCATGCGCCGCCAGGCCGACCAGATCGTGGTGACCTCGCGCTTTCGCTTCACGCGTGAAGACGGGCTGGAAACTTCGCTCAGCAACTCGGGACGCTAAGCACTTGACGATGCGATGACATGTTCACCATGACCTCTTGGCGACGCCACGCCCTTCGCGCGTTAGCACTTCTGCTGCTGTCGCTGCTGGCCTTGCAACTGGCCTTCCTGCTGCGCATCGCCTTGATGCTGGTGCTGGACCCAGAGTCGACGACCTTTCAACGCAGCGAGATGGCGCGCTTGCTGAGTGAAAAAGGGGGCATTGCCTGGAGCCAGCAGCGGGTGGACAGCGAGCGCATCGCCGCCACACTCAAGCGCGCCGTGATTGCCAGTGAAGATGCCGGCTTTGTCGAGCACAGCGGCATTGAGTGGGACGCCATCGAACAAGCCTGGGACAAGAACCAGCGCGCCCAGGCCCGCGCGCAGCGCCAAGTGCAAGCGAAAAGACCAGTGCAAGCCAAGGTCTTCGGCGCGTCGACCATCAGCCAGCAATTGGCCAAGAATCTGCTGCTCTCGGGCGAGCGCACGGTGCTGCGCAAGGCGCAGGAGATGGTGCTCACGCTGATGTTGGAGACCCTGCTGAGCAAAGAGCGGCTGCTGACGATCTACCTCAACAACGTGGAGTGGGGCGAAGGCATCTTCGGCGCGCAAGCCGCCGCGCAGCATTACTTTCGTGTCGACGCCTCCAAGCTGGGGCCTGAGCAGGCGGCACGCCTGGCGGTGATGCTGCCGGCGCCCAAGCGCTTCGAGCGCCAGTTCCATTCGGCCTATCTGCTTTCGCGTGCCGCGACCATCGTAGCGCGCATGCCGGCGGTGGTGCCGCCATGAGTGGTAGTTCAGAACTCGCTGCCGCCGCTGCGCGCCTGGTCGTCGAAGAAGGCCTGGAGTACGGCAGCGCCAAACGCCGTGCGCAGCGCGACCTCGGCCGCCGTGGCGCCGCCTTGCCCAGCAACGAAGTGCTGGAAGCCGAGGTGCGCGAGTACATCGCTGTCTTCTGCGCCGACACCCAGCCTGCTGAGCTGCAAGCGCTGCGCGAGGTGGCGCTGAGCTGGATGCACAAGCTGCATGCCTTTCGCCCGCACTTGGCTGGCGCGGTATGGCGCGGCACCGCCACGCGCCTGTCGTCGGTGCATCTTGAGCTCTACTGCGACGACCCCAAGAGTGCCGAGTTCGCGCTGCTCGACCAGCGTATTGATTACGACGTCGGCGCGCTTGAGCAGCATGGCGCCGAGCCCTTGACGGTGCTCACAGTCGCCAGCCGATCCGCCGCACTCGGCGAGCACGTCACCGTGCACATCACCGTGCTGGACCACGACGACCTGCGCGGCGCGCTCAAGCCTGACGCGCAAGGCCGCAGCTGGCGCGGTGACCTTTCGGCCTTGCAAACGCTGCTGGAGAAGGGCGCATGAAGCGCCGCCAACTCGCCTTTGCGGCAGCGGCGGGTGTGGCGGGCGCAGCGGGCGTGACCGGCGCGCTGTGGCACGAGCGGCGCCGCAGCAGCGACGCGGCCGCGCTCACCGTCGGCCGTGAGGTTTGGCAGCTGCAGTTGCCGCAACCCGACGGCGCTGACTTCGTGATGGCCAAGCTCGCCACGCCACAAGTCGTCGTCAACTTCTGGGCGCCCTGGTGTGTGCCCTGCGTGCGCGAGATGCCCGTGCTTGACCGCTTTCACCGCGCCCACGCCGCGCGCGGCTGGCCAGTGGTGGGGCTGGCCCTGGACACGCCACTGCCGGTGGCGCAGTTCCTCAAGCGGGTTCCGGTGAGCTTCCCCGTCGCCTTGATCGGCGCGCCGGGGCTGGGCCTGAGCCAGCGCTTGGGCAACCATGCAGGCGGCCTGCCCTTCACGGTGGTGGTGTCGCGCAGCGGCGAGATCTTGCAGCGCAAGGTTGGTGAAACAAGCTTCGAGGAGCTGCAGCGCTGGGCCACATCGGCTTAAGGGTCAACCCTCGTTTCATCGTCGAAAGCGCCGGCAGCGGCTGGCATTGGCCGATAAAACCGGCGTAAAGTCCGCCCTCCCCCCATACCGCCGGTGGCGCGCTCGTGCTGCCGGCCACCTCTGATGAGCATCCTGGTCATTCACGGCCCGAACCTGAATTTGCTCGGCACGCGCGAGCCGGCGGTTTACGGCCACAGCACTTTGGAGCAGATCAACGCCAATCTGGTGGCGATCGCGGCAAAAGCCGGCGCCAAGCTCGAAACCTTCCAGAGCAACCACGAAGGTGACTTGATTGACCGCGTGCAGGCTGCGCGCGCCGACGGCACCGAGTTCATCATTATCAACCCCGGCGCCTTCACGCACACCAGCGTGGCCTTGCGCGACGCGTTCGCGGGCGTGGCCATCCCCTTCATCGAAGTGCACCTGTCCAATGTGCACAAGCGCGAAGCCTTCCGCCATCACTCGTATTTTTCCGACATCGCCGTGGGCACCGTCGTGGGTCTGGGCCCTGACGGCTACCGCTTTGCACTGGACGCCGCGCTGCAGCGGCGCACCAGCGCCAGCGCCTGACAGCCCCACGAACCCGCACGGAATGGCCGGCGGCCGCGCTTTGCGGCCCAACTCTGACGAAAGCCACGCATGGACCTGCGAAAACTCAAGACCTTGATCGACCTCGTGTCGGAATCCAATATCCACGAGCTTGAAATCACCGAGGCCGAAGGCAAGGTGCGCATCGTCAAGGGTGGTGTGGCGTACGCCCCGCCCGTGGCGACGCAAACTTTTGCTGCCCCGGTGGCGCCCGCCAACGCAGCAGCAGCGCGTGCGCCGGCAGCTGAGGTGGCTGAGGAGCCGGCCGGCCATGTCGTCAAGTCGCCCATGGTGGGCACCTTCTACCGCACCGCCAGCCCCGGCGCCAAACCCTTCGTCGAGCTCGGCTCAAGCGTCAAGGAGGGCGAGCCGGTTTGCATCATCGAAGCCATGAAGATCATGAACGAGATCGAAGCCGACGCCAGCGGCAAGATCACGCACATCCTGTGCGAAAACGGCCAGGCGGTCGAATTCGGTCAGCCGCTGTTCATCGTCGAATAAGGGTCTTCGGTGTTCAAGAAAATATTGATCGCCAACCGCGGCGAAATTGCCCTGCGCATCCAGCGCGCCTGTCGCGAAATGGGCATCAAGGCGGTGGTGGTGTACTCCGAGGCCGACCGCGAAGCCAAGTACGTCAAGCTCGCCGACGAGGCCGTTTGCATCGGACCTGCGGCCAGCGCGCAGAGCTACCTCAACATGCCGGCGATCATCGCCACGGCCGAGGTTACCGACGCCGAAGCCAGTCATCCCGGCTATGGCTTCTTGTCGGAGAACGCCGACTTTGCGGAGCGCGTGGAAAAGAGCGGCTTCGTCTTCATCGGGCCCACGCCCGAGGCCATCCGCATCATGGGCGACAAGGTCTCGGCCAAGCAGGCCATGATCAAAGCGGGTGTGCCCTGCGTGCCAGGCTCCGAAGGCGCGCTGCCTGACGACCCCAAGGAGATCATTCGCCAGGCGCGCGCCATCGGCTACCCGGTGATCATCAAAGCCTCGGGTGGCGGCGGCGGGCGCGGCATGCGCGTGGTGCACACCGAAGCGGCGCTGATCCATGCGGTGCAGACGACGCGCGCTGAAGCCGGCGCCGC
>JANMMH010000383.1:0-2932 GCA_031373055.1 Rubrivivax sp.
AAGGCGACGTGCTGGAATACGTGTGGGACCACCCGCAGGTGCGCGCCATCACGCACGAGCTGCCCACCTTCGTTGCCCTGCCCACGACCGCCGGCACAGGCAGCGAAGTCGGCCGCTCGGCGGTGGTGGGCGAGAACGACACCCACATCAAGCGCACCGTTTTCAGCGCCAAGATTTTGGCCCGCGCCGTCTTCGCCGACCCGGAGCTAACGTTCAACTTACCCGCAGCCGTCACCGCCGCCACGGGCATGGACGCGCTGACCCACAACGTCGAGAGTTTTCTGTCACCCGCCTACCACCCGCTGTGCGACGGCATCGCGCTTGAAGGCCTGCGCGTAGGCGCACGCGCACTGGCGCTGGCGGTGGCCGAGCCGCACAACTTGCAAGCGCGTAGCGACATGATGATGAGCTCGATGATGGGCGCCATCGCCTTCCAGAAAGACCTGGGCTCGGTGCACGCCTGCGCGCACGCGCTGGGCGCCGTGTGCGACCTGCACCACGGCCTGGCCAACGCGCTGATGATCGACACGGTGCTGACGTGGAACCACGAGGTCGTGCCCAAGAAATTTGACGAGCTGGCGCATGTGGCCGACGTGTCGGGCGGCGGCTTTGCCTTCATCGCCTGGCTCAAACATTTGAAGCTGCAGATCGGCATCCACGGCGGCCTGGCCGCGCATGGCGTCACCGCCGCGCATCTGCCGCGCTTGGTGCCCTTGGCGCTGCAAGACTTCACCGGCCAGACCAACCCGCGCGTGGCCACTGCGGCCGACTACGAACGCCTGTTTTTGCAGGCGATGTGAGTTCACCATGATCGACAGACCACCGCTGATCGGCGTGTCGGCACGCATCTACTACCCCGGCTCGCAAGGCGCGCTCTCGGGCATGTTCACCAAAACGCTGCACTTCCTGGAGCAGTCGGTCGCGCATTGGGTGCTGGGCGGGCACGCGGTGGCGGTAATGATCCCGGCCGTCACACGCGACAGCATCGTCACGCGCACCGACCTCAACCTGCGCCACTACGCTCAGGCCTTAGACGGCCTGGTGCTGCAAGGCGGCAACGATGTCGCACCCCAGCACTACGGCGAAGAGCCGCTGCACCCCGACTGGGCCGGTGACAGCGTGCGTGACGCGTACGAGATGGAGCTCATCAGCGCCTTCATCGACGCCGGCAAGCCGGTGTTTGGCGTGTGCCGCGGCTTGCAGCTGCTCAACGTCATGCATGGCGGCACGCTCTTGCAAGACATCGGCACGCAGCGACCCGACTCGCTGGAGCACCGTGCGCTTGGGCGTTACGAAAAGCACTTTCATGACGTCGAGCTGGTGCCCGGCACGCGCCTGGCCGAGCTCTACCCCGGCGTAACACGTGCGCGCGCCAACAGCATCCACCATCAGGCCATCAAAGACGTGGCGGCAGGCTTCGTGGTTGAAGCGCGCTGCCCCGAAGACGGCATGATCGAAGCCATCCGCAAGACCAGCGGCTCGTACGTCGCGGCCGTGCAGTGGCACCCAGAATTCCACCAACCTGGTGACACCGAGACCTTTGACGACATGCCCATGCTGCAAGACTTTCTTGATGCCACACGCAGGGTGAAAGCGTGACGGCCATGCTGCAAATTCACAACCCCGCCACCGGCGCGCTGCTGGCCGAGCTGCCTTGCGACGACGCCGCCAGCGTGGCAGTCAAAGCCGCCGCTGCACGCGCCGCGCAGCCGGCGTGGGCCGCCATGCCCATCGCCGAGCGGCTGGCCGTGATTCAGCGCTTTCGCGCCGCCATCCTGGCCGAGCTCGACGTGCTGGCGACCACCCTCACTTTGGAAGTTGGCAAACCCATCAGCCAGTCGCGCAATGAATTGAATGGCCTGCTGGCGCGCATCGATTTCTTCCTAGAACAGGCCGAAGGCGCGGTCCGCGACGAGCACGTGTTTGACGACGGCGGCACGCACGAGCAGATCTCGCATGTGCCACTCGGCGTGGTGGCCAACATCTCGGCGTGGAACTACCCGTACTTCGTGGGCTGCAACGTCATCGTGCCGGCCTTATTGACGGGCAACGCCGTGCTCTACAAGCCCAGCGAGTTCGCCACGCTGACGGGCCAGCACCTCACGCGCTTGCTGCACGCGGCCGGCTTGCCCGCCGCGCTGATGCCCTGCCTGGTGGGCGGCGGCGACGTCGGCGAAGCACTGTTGGCGCAGCGCATCGATGGCCTCTTCTTCACCGGCAGCCACGCCACCGGGGTGCGTATCGCGCAGGCGCTGGCCGCTCGATTGGTGAAGGTGCAACTTGAGCTCGGCGGCAAAGACCCGAGCTACGTGCGCGCCGACGCCGACCCGAAGACCGCTGCCGAGAGTCTGGCCGACGGCGCCATGTACAACACCGGCCAAAGCTGCTGCTCGGTCGAGCGCATCTACGTGCACGCCAGCATTTTTGACGCCTTCGTCGAGCACTTCGTGCACACCGTGCGCGGCTTCAAGCACGGTGACCCGATGGACCCCGCCACCTATGTCGGCGCCATCACGCGCGCGCCGCAGATCGCGGTGCTGAAAGCCCAGGTGGCCGACGCGCTGGCCAAGGGCGCGACGCTGCTGTGCGGCGGCACCGCGCCCGCCGGCCCCGGGCAATGGTTCGAGCCCACGGTCATGATCAACGTTAGCCATGAGATGGCGTTGATGCGCGAAGAGAGCTTCGGCCCCGTCATCGGCATCCAGAAAGTCAGCAGCGACGACGAGGCTGTCGCGCTGATGAACGACACGCGCAACGGCTTGACGGCAGGCGTCTACACCCGCGACGAAGCACGCGCGCGCGAGCTGCTGTCACGCGTCAACGCAGGCAGCGTGTACTGGAACTGCTGCGACCGCGTGAGCCCGCGCCTGCCATGGTCGGGCTATGGCGACTCGGGCCTGGGGCTGACGCTGTCGCGCTACGGCATCCAGGC
>JANMMH010000706.1:0-3136 GCA_031373055.1 Rubrivivax sp.
CAGCGGCTGGGACACGCACAGTGGGCAGGACGCGCGCCTGACCAGGCAACTGAGCGGGCTGGACGGCCTGATCGGCGCGCTGCGCGAAGGCATGGGCGCCACCTGGGCGCAGACGGTCGTCGTGGTCGCCACCGAGTTCGGCCGCACCGTCGCCGCCAATGGCACCGGCGGCACCGACCACGGCACCGCGGCTGCCGCCATGGTGATCGGCGGCGCAGTGCAGGGCGGGCGGATCGTTAGCGACTGGCCGGGACTCGCGCCCGGCAAGCTCTTCGAAGGCCGTGACCTCAAGCCCACCCTGGCACTGGAAAAGTTGATTGCTTCGACCTGCGCCGAAGCGTTCAATCTGGACCTGGAGCGCACGACGCAGGTGCTGTTCCCCGGCGCCGATCGGTACAAGGCGCTGCCTGGGTTGCTGCGCAGATAACCACTGAAGAGCGTCCATTTCGGGTCGATCACGAAGCCGACAGACGGCTCATCGGTGGCCTCGCCGAATGTCTCTTGATGGCCGTGAGCGCAGCTTCAAGGTACAAGCCTTGGACGTCAGCCATGCACCGCACGCCGCCATGGCGCATCAACCCGGATTGATGCGAATGAACGCAAATCCGTATCAAACGTGCAGCATCGCCAGCCCACCCAGCGCCACACCCAGCGCAGCCACGCCGTACATGCCGTACTGCAACCACTTGCGCCGCGTCAACAAGGCAATGGCCGCCAGCGCGATGGAAATCTGTAGCGCGGTGGTGGCTTGCGCCCAGCGGTGGTGCTGGTGCATCTGCGCTTCACTCTTCTGGTCAAACGCCTTGGACGCGGCTTCGAGCTTTTCGGCATCGAGCTTGATCTCGGCCTTCTCCTTCTTGTAGCGCTCGACCTCGTCCTTGTAGCCCGCGCGCTTGTCTTCGGGCGCCAGCACCACGGCCAGCTCGGCCAGGTTTTGCTTGTTGCTCTTGGCCTGGTAGTAATTCCACTGGTTCGAGGCCTCCGTCTTCTTGATGGCGGCGTCGTTCTTGTAGAGGCTGGCGTTGGCCTGCGTCGCCCCGCCCATGTACGAGAAGAGCGCACCCACCGTGGCGATGATGGCGGTGCTGACTGCCACCATGCCGGAGAAGCTGTCCTTCTCACCATGTGCGCTATGGCCGCCTTGGGCGGCGTGTTCGAGTTCGTGGTCGTGGGGGCCGTGTACGTGAAAGCCTGCGCCTGACATGGGTGGTCCTGGGAGAGTGGAAACGAGGCGCGATTGTGCCGCCCGGATAATTCGGCCATGAGCAAACAACGCATCGTGGTGGGCCTGAGCGGCGGCGTCGACTCCGCCGTCACCGCCTGGCTGCTCAAGCGTGCGGGCCATGAAGTGGTGGGCATCTTCATGAAGAACTGGGAGGGCGACGACGACGATGAGTTCTGCTCATCGAACGTCGATTTTGTGGACGCGGCGGCGGCGGCCGACGTCATCGGTATCGACATTGAGCACGTCAACTTCGCCGCCGACTACCGCGAGCGCGTCTTCGAAGAATTCCTGCGTGAATACCAGGCCGGGCGCACGCCCAACCCCGATGTGCTGTGCAACGCCGAGATCAAGTTCAAGGCTTTTCTCGACCATGCCATGCACGTCGGCGCCGAGAAGATCGCCACCGGGCACTACGCGCGGGTGCGTGAACTCGATGGTCAATTCCAGCTGCTCAAAGGCCTGGACGCCACCAAAGATCAAAGTTATTTTCTGCACCGCTTGAATCAGCCGCAGCTGGCGCACACGCTCTTCCCCATCGGCGAGTTAGTCAAGACCGAGGTGCGCCGCCTGGCCGCCGAGATCGGCCTGCCCAATGCCAAGAAGAAGGACTCCACGGGCATCTGCTTCATCGGCGAACGGCCCTTTCGCGAGTTCCTCAACCGCTACCTGAAGTCCGAGCCCGGGCCGATGCACGACGAGCGCGGGCGCGAGGTCGGCCGCCACATGGGGCTGAGTTTCTACACGCTGGGCCAACGCCAGGGCCTGGGCATCGGTGGGCTGAAGTCGGGCGGCGGCGAGCACGCGCCGTGGTTCGTGGCGGGCAAGGACATGGCGCGCAATGTCTTGCAGGTGGTGCAGGGACATGAGCATCCGATGCTGCGGTCGCACGCGCTGACGGCCGACGACTTGAGTTGGGTGGCGGGGGTGGCGCCGGGCGATGGCGCTTTTGCCGCCAAAGCGCGCTATCGGCAGGCTGATGCGCGCTGCCGATTGCAGCGCAGTGACGGCGCCATCAACCTGCAATTCGAACAAGCGCAATGGGCCGCCACGCCGGGCCAGTCGGCCGTGCTTTACGACGGTGAGGTGTGTCTTGGTGGCGGCGTCATCCGCAGCGTGGTGACCGATGACGCCGTGGCGATGGCGCGTTAGCGGGCGCTGCCAACGTTCCACCGATTGCAGCCGGCTCCAAAGACCGATTCAAAGACGACTGGCGCCGCATTCGGTGTGCCATGCGCACAGGAAGCGTGTCTGAATTTCCGATCCTCACGGCGCCCAACCCCAAGACCACGCGAGCCAAGTTCAGCGCTTGAAGTAAGCGTCGTTCAGCTGGGTTCCCGAAGCCGCGATCTCTTCCAATTTTTGCTTGGCGCGGGTGAATTCCAGCGATGCGCGCACTCGCTCGAAGGGGAACGCGCGGCGTTCGTTGACCTGGATGATGTGGTAGCCGTACTTGGTCTTCACGGGTTCACTGACGCCACCCACGGGAAGCGCGAACGCAGCTGTCTCGAATTCGGCCTGCATGGCGCCGCGGGTAAAGGCAGGCAAGACACCGCCCTTGGCATGGGTGGCCTCATCGTCGGAGTTCGTTCTTGCCAGTGCCGCGAAGTCTTCGCCCGATTTGAGCTTCTGATAGGTCGTGGCGGCCAGCGCCTTGGCCTGTGCTTCGCTGCGTGTGCTGCCCTTGGCCCCAGGTTTGTCAGCGGTGACGCCCTGGTAGCGAACCAGGATCTGACGCGCATGGATGTCCATGTAGTTGTTCTTCTCGGACTCATAGAGCGCCCGCGTTCCGGCCTCGTCCTGCTTCATGTCGGCAGCCAGCGACACCAGCAGTGCATTGGCCAGCAGCACATAGCTGCGCACCTGCAGCAGGGCTTGCATCCTCGGTGTCTGGTCGATCTTGCGGCGCTGCGC
>JANMMH010000707.1:0-2001 GCA_031373055.1 Rubrivivax sp.
TTTCTGGCCTGGTGCGAGCAAACCTTCTGCGGCCAGGCAGGCGAGCTTGGCGCTGGTGCCCGTGCCGCAGGGCGAGCGGTCGTAGGCGCCGCCGGGGCAGAGCACAAAACTGCGGCCGCTCAAGGCCGGGTCGCGCCCCGCCTTGGTGGGTGGCGCTTGGGCGTCGCCCAGCAGTTCGATGTGGTCGATCTCGGCGCTGGCTGCGCCCGTGATGCCTTGCCCTTTCAGTGCCAGGCGCAGTGCTTCGGCACGCGCTGTCAGTGCCGTAAGATTGTTAGCAAGTAGCGCCAGGCCGTGGTCGTGGCACAAGAAAAACCAGTTGCCGCCCCAGGCCACGTCGCCATGCAACACACCCACATCGGGTACTTGCACGGCGACGTGATGGGCATGGCGGTAGGCGGGCACGTTCGCCACCGTCACGCTGCGGTCGGCGTGCAGCGTGGCCTGCACCGTGCCCACCGGCGTTTCGATGTGATGCGTGCCTGCGCCCAAGCGGCCCAGGTGGGCGAGAGTCGCCACCAGCCCGATGGTGCCGTGGCCGCACATGCCCAAGAAGCCAACGTTGTTGAAGAAGATCACGCCGCAGGCGTTGGCCGGGTCCTGCGGCTTGCACAGCAGCGCGCCGACCAGCACGTCGTTGCCACGCGGCTCATTGACCAAGGCCCGGCGCCAGTGGTCGTGCTGCGAGCGAAAGCGGTCCAGGCGCGTTTGCATGCTGCCTGTGCCGAGATCGGGACCACCGCTGACCACCAGGCGCGTGGGCTCGCCAGCGGTGTGGGAATCAATCACGCGGGTGACGGGGGTGGGGTGCGGGGTCAAACTCATGGGCGGCGCTTGGTGGGGGTGGAAGGTGTGGCCGTAGATGTAGTTGCAGGTGTGGGTGCGGACGTACTGCGCCTGAGCAGCGTATGCAGGTCCTTGCGCACCTTTTCAATGTGCGCCACCAGGTGCTCGCAAGCCTCGGCAACCTTGCCTTGCCGGCACAGGCGCAGCAGCTTGCGGTGCTCGTTCTCGGCACGGGTGAGTGCCGGCGCGCGGTTCATTTGCAAGCGCGTATAGCGGTCGCTTGTTTGCAGCAGTGCGGTGACGATGGCCAGCGTGCGCGGCTGGCGCGCGTGGCGGTACAGCGCCAGGTGGTAGCGCGCATTGAGCTGCCCCCATTGCGCCACGTCGTGTGCGGTGATGGCGCCTTTGAACGCTGCATCCAGCGCCGTGATCTCGGCAAAGTCGGGCGCCGTGAGCAGCGGCGCGGACTGCGCCAGCATGCGCGGCTCCAGCAGCACGCGCAGGTCAAAGACATCGTTGATCTCGTCGAGCGAAAACGCCGACACCACCGCGCCCTTGTGCGGCTCGATGCGCAGCAGGCCTTCGGCTTCGAGCTGAAAGAGCGCCTCGCGCACGGGGATGCGGCTGACCGCAAACGCCGCCGCCAGCGCGTCTTGGCGCAGCTGCGCGCCTGCGGCATGGGTGCCGTCAAGAATGTCGCGTCGAAGTTGCTCAACGATGGCGGCAGACAGGGTGCGGTGGCCGAGGCGGGGAGGCATGGTTTTTAGTGTGTGGGTCGTGGCTCGTGTCGTGACCCGACAGGCTGAATAGGTCGGAAGAGCCTTGACCCGTCGATTGTATAAAATGTACGATCTGTGTCCAGGCCCATCCAAGCCATGTTTCACCACCTGCACGGAGTCTCACCATGAGCGCCAAAGTCCACTGGCAAGGCGTCTTCCCTGCCGTCACCACACAGTTCCACGAAGACTTTTCGCTCGACATCGACGCCACCGCCAAGGTCATCGAAGGCCTGCTGCGCGACGGCGTCTCGGGCCTGGTGGTGTGCGGCACGGTGGGCGAAAACACCTCGCTGTCGCGCGCTGAAAAACTGCAAGTCATCGAAGCCGCCAAGTCGGTCGCGGCGGGCCGCGTGCCGGTGATTTGCGGTGTGGCCGAGTTCACCACGCCCTTCGCCATCGAGACCGCCAAAGAGGCGGCGCGCATCGGTGTCGACGG
>JANMMH010000751.1:0-2915 GCA_031373055.1 Rubrivivax sp.
GACCGGCTGATGGTCATCGCGCAGGGGCGGCTGTCGCCCTCGATCGCCACCGCCGACGCCACCGTAGAGCGCATCGGCGAATGGATGTCGGGCCTGTTCACCGCCCGCGCGCAGGAGGCGGACCATGTTCAAACTTGAAGCCAGGCCGCAGCCTTCCAAGCTGCTCTCGATGACTTCGCCTTTGCTGGCCTTGGCGCTCACCGTGCTCATCGGCGTCGGCCTCTTCATCGTGCTCGGCAAAGACCCGGTCAAGGGCTTGGCGGTGTTCTTCGTCGAGCCGGTGAAGAGCCTGTATGCGCTGTCGGAGTTGTCGATCAAGGCCACACCGCTGATCCTCATCGCGCTGGGGCTGGCGGTGTGTTTTCGTGCCAACGTCTGGAACATCGGCGCCGAGGGGCAGTTTGTCGTCGGTGCGCTGGCGGCGGGCTGGGTGGCGATGCAAGCCGGGCCCGACACGGCGTGGCTGGGCCGTGGCATCGTGGTCCCGATCCTCTTCGCCGGTGTGGTCGGCGGCATGGCCTGGGCGGGCATCGTGGCGCTGCTGCGCGACCGCTTCAACGCCAACGAAATCCTGGTCAGCCTGATGCTGGTGTACGTTGCCGAGCAGCTCTTGAGCTACCTCGTCTACGGGCCCTGGAAAGACCCCAAGGGCTACAACTTTCCGCAGAGCATCACCTTCCTGGCCGAGACCAAAGTGCCGCGTTTGGTGAGCAACCTGCGCGCCAACATCGGCGTCTTCATCGCGCTCTTTGCCGTCGGCGCACTATGGGTCTTTCTGTTTCGTATCTACCGTGGTTTTGCCTTGCAAGTTGGCGGCTTGGCGCCGCTGGCCGCGCGCTACGCGGGCTTCTCGTCGCGCGGTGCGCTGTGGACGGCGCTCTTGCTCTCGGGCGGTATGGCCGGGCTGGCCGGTGGGCTTGAAGCGGCTGGGCCACTGGGCCAGCTAACGCCCTATGTACCCGCAGGCTACGGCTTCGCGGCCATCATCGTGGCCTTTGTCGGGCGGCTGCACCCGGTGGGCATCGTCTTCTCGGCGATATTGATGAGCATGTTCTACATCGGCGGTGAATTGGCGCAATCGCGCATGGGGCTGCCGAAGTCGCTGACGGGGGTGTTTCAAGGGCTGCTGCTGTTCACGCTCCTGGCGTGCGACACCTTGATCCACTACCGCATTCGTCGTCGCACAGGGAGCCGCTGATGGAATCCTTCGCCCTGCTCATCGCCGCCACGCTCAACGCCGGCACGGTGCTGGCCATCGCCGGCCTGGGCCTGCTCATCAACGAGCGTGCGGGCATCGTCAACCTCGGCGCCGAGGGCATGCTGCTGGTGGCGGCGATTGCCGGTTTTGCCACCGCCGTCACCACCGGCAGCGACACGCTGGCCTTCATCGCCGGGGCCGCCGCCGGTGCGCTCATGGCCGGCGCGTTTGGCCTGCTCGTGATCTGGCTCAACACCAACCAATACGCCACGGGCCTGGCGCTGAGCCTCTTCGGCGCGGGCTTCTCGGCTTTCGTAGGCATCCGCTTCGTGCAAGAAAAGCTTGGCGAGCGCGTGCAGTTCAGCGTGCCGCTGCTCGGCGACATCCCCTTCATCGGGCCGGCGTTTTTTCGCCACCATCCGATGGTGTACGGGGCCATCGCACTGGCCGTGGCGCTGGCCTGGTTTCTCTACCGTTCACGCGCCGGGCTGGTGCTGCGCGCGGTGGGTGAATCGCCCGAGTCAGCGCATGCGCTTGGGTTTTCGGTGCGGGGCATACGCATGTGCGCCGTGATGATGGGCGGCGCGCTGTGCGGTGTCGCGGGCGCCTACATCTCGGTGGTCTACACGCCGCTGTGGGTTGAAGGCATGGTCGCCGGCAAAGGCTGGATCGCGCTGGCCTTGACGACCTTCGCCACCTGGCGCCCGGCGCGCATCTTGCTCGGCGCCTACCTCTTTGGCGGCGTCACCATGCTGCAATTCCACCTGCAAGGGCAGGGAGTGGACGTGCCCAGCCAGTTCCTCAGCATGCTGCCCTACCTGGCCACCATCGTCGTGCTGGTGCTGATCTCGCGCAACGCGGGGTGGATACGCGCCAACATGCCGGCGTCTCTCGGTAAACCCTTCTTCCCGGGGTCTTGATCGAGTATCGATAATCGCGCGCTGACACCGTTTTCAACAACCACAGGAGTGAGTCCCATGTCCCAGGAATCCAAACGTCTCATGCTCAAGCTGGCCTCGCTCACAGTCATCGCGGCCGCTGCCGGCCTGGTGGCTTGCGGCAAGAAGGAAGAGCCGCCCAAGCCGGCCGCGGCGGCCTCAGCCCCGGCGGCCAAGCCCGCACCGCTGAAGATCGCCTTCGCCTACGTCGGCCCGGTGGGCGACGGCGGCTGGACCTTCGCGCACGACAACGGCCGCAAGGCGGTGGAGAAAGAATTCGGCGACAAGGTGGTCACGAGCTTTGTGGAGAAAGTGCCGGAAGCGGCCGACGCCGAGCGCGTGTTCCGCGACATGGTGGGCCAGGGCAACAAGCTCATCTTCGGCACGACGTTTGGCTACATGGAGCCGATGCTCAAGGTGGCGGCCGACAGCAAGGACGTGAAGTTCGAACACGGCACCGGCTACAAACAAGCCGACAACATGCGCACCTACGACAGCCGCACGTATGAGGGCGCCTACATGGCCGGTGTCATCGCCGGCAAGATGAGCAAGACCGGCACGCTGGGCATCGTGGGCTCGATCCCCATCCCCGAGGTGATCCGCAATATCAACTCCTTCACCATGGGCGCGCAGAGTGTCAACCCCAAGGTCAAGACCAAGGTCGTGTGGGTCAACGAGTGGTTCAACCCGCCCAAGGAAACCGAAGCCGCGCAAAGCCTGATCAACGGCGGCGCCGACGTGCTGTTCCAGAACACCGACTCTTCGGCCGTGCTGCAAAC
>JANMMH010000395.1:0-1624 GCA_031373055.1 Rubrivivax sp.
ACAAACGGTCGGCCCAGCCTTGGCCAATGGCCCAGCGCGCGGCGTCGGCCACGTCGTCTTGCCTGGCCTGGCCCCACTGCTTGAAGCCGGCGCGGGAGTGCGCACCGCCGTAACCCGCGCTGCCGCGAAATTCGGGCGCGATGACGAGGTAGCCCCGCGAGGCCAGGAACTGCTCCATGGCGCTCCAGCGCCAGTGGCCCGAGCGCACCCAGGGCCCGCCGTGCACCAGCACCACCGCAGGGCCGCGGTCACCCATCTTGCGGCCGGGCGGGATCGTCAGCCACACCGGCAGGTCACGGCCGTCGCGCGAGCGTATGCGCTGGAAATCGACGTTAGCCATCTGCTTGGGGTCGACGCCCTTGCGCACGCGGCTGAAGAGTTTCCAGCTCGCTGGCTGGCCTTCGCGTTCGCGATAAATCCATAGGTAGCCAGGGTCGCGGTCGTTCCATGAACGCACGAGCACCACGCGGTCACTCTGGCCGCAGCGGCGGCAGCTCAGACGGTTGACGTAGCCGGGCAATCGCTCGTCCGCGAGCTGCTGCACACGCTTCATCGCTTCGTCAAACCAGACCGTCGTTTCGGCGTCGGTGTCCAGGCGCACGCCCATTGCGGCACCCGTGCCGCGACTGGTGATGAGCGTGCCGCTGAAGTCAAAGCCCGGTGCCACCACAAAGGCCTTGGGCTCGGGCTTGCCGGTATTGAAGTCAAAGCGCGCGAGCACGCGGATTTGCTCGGGCCCTTCGCTGCGCGTGACGTAGAGGCCGCCGGCATCGTCGACGAAGGCTGGCGTGAAGCTCGCTCGCAAGGCCTCGTTGTCGTCGATCAACTTCCACGCGTCTTGGCCGGGCGCACGCCAATACACCTGACGGCGCCCGCCACCCGACTTGATGGCCACACGCGCCTGGCCCTGGCTGTCAAAAAGCCAGCCCGTCGTGCCCGCGGGTGCGCCCAGCGCCAGGCTCGACGAGCGGCCATGGATGACGTTGAGCCGCATGGGATGCACACCCACCAGGTCGTTGCCCGAAAACGTGAGCTCGCCAACGATGACCTCGTCACCTCCGCCTTGCGGTACGTGCAAGAGCCGATGGTTCCAGGGCAGCGGCATACGCGCGGGCATGGCCGAGCCGCTGGTGATGAAAGGAATGCCTTGGCGCATCACGAGCTGGCGATACTCCTCGCCATCAAAGCGCACGCTGAAAAGGCCCGGCGCGACTTGCTCGCCGCTGCCTTCGCTGAGGTCGATCACGCTGAAGATCAAGCGCTCGTCATTGACCCAGGCAAAACGCGCGACATCGGCGTCTTTGAAATTCGCGGCCGGCGTGACCTTGCCCTCGCTTTCCAGGTCCCAAACAAGCAGCGCGACCCGGCAGCCCGCCAACGTGGTGCTCACCGCCATGCGCCGGCCCGACGGCGAGAGCTGCGCTTCCAGCACCTCCGCGGGTTTGAAGAAGAGCTCGGCGGGTAGCGGCTGCGGCGCGTTCTGCGCCAAGGTGACGCTGGCCACCAGCAGCAGGCCGCATAGAACCCCGTGCCGCACCCGTCCGTGCATCGTCGCCGCGTAGGTCATGAGCACTCGCCTTTTCTTTTGTGGCGCGAGCATAGCGTCACCATGACGACAGGCTGC
>JANMMH010000763.1:0-6095 GCA_031373055.1 Rubrivivax sp.
ACTCGGCCAGGGGCGGCGCGATGTAGCCGCCAGCTGCCGTTAACCATGGGTCGAACTGCTCCTGCTCCATCATGAAGCGCAGGAACTCCTTGGAGGCGTTGGGGACTTTGGTGTACTTCATGACCATCTGGTTGAAGAACAGGTGCGACTCGGTGGGCACGCCCACCGGGCCAATGGGGTATTGGGCGTGAAACACGTCTTCTCTCAGGTCGCGCACCTTCTGGTCACTGGACGTCGTGGTGGCGTAGTAAATGGAAATGCCGTGGTTGGTGAGGCTGATCTGGCTGTCAAGGAAGGCCTTGTTGTTGTTCGGGTCCAGCCACGACAGCGTGCCGGGGATGAACGTGGCGTACATCTCCTTGGCGTATTCCAGCGCGCGGAGGGTCTCTGGGCTGTCGATGACGACCTTGTTGCTGGCGTCCACCAGCTTGCCGCCGTGCGACCACATCAGCCAGTTGCACCACAGGCCGTCACCCGTGGCGTTGCCCAGCGCAAAGCCCGAGGGCGTGCCCTTGGCATGCAGGGCTTTGAGCAGCGCCATGAAGTTGGTGGTGTCCTTGGGGAAGGTATCGAAGCCTGCGGCCTTGACCATGCTCTGGCGGTACACCAGCATGGCGCCCGCAGCGCCCAGCGCGATGCCGATCCACTTCTTGCCGTCGGGGCGCAGGTAGGCCTCGCAGGCCGGGTACCAACCGCCGTACTTCTTGCCGAGGTAGGTGGCCAGGTCGGTCACGTCGAGCAGCTTTTCGGGGTAGAGGTTAGCGTCGTCGTTAGTCGACAAGATGATGTCGGGGCCGGCACCGGTGTTGGCCGCCACCGCCGCCTTCGGGCGCACGTCCTCCCAGCCTTCGTTGTCGACGCGCACTTCAACGCCGGTTTTCTCGGTGAACTTCTTGACGTTGACCATGTAGGCGTCAATGTCGCCCTGCACGAAGCGGCTCCAGCGCAGCACGCGCAGCTTGGCGCCCTTTTCTGGCTTGAAGGCGGGCGCTTGCGCATGTGCATCTGGCGTCCAGAATGTGCCCACGCCTAACGTGGCAGCGGCGGTGACACCTGCACTGCCTTCGAGGAAGCGGCGGCGGTTGAAGTCGTTCATCTCTAATCTCCTTGAGAACAGAAAAAAGCGGCTCAAGCCGCGAGCCGCCGGCCTGAGCCGGCATCGAAGAGGTGGGCACGTTGCGTGTCGGGCAGCAAACGGATGGTGCTGCCGGGCACGAAGTTGTGGCGCTCGCGAAAGACGCCCGCGAGCTCCTTGCCTTGGTGGCGGCACGATACAAAGGTGTCGGCGCCGGTGGGCTCCACAACGGCGACCTGTGTGGGGATGCCTTGGTCGCCCTCGGTCAAGGTCAGATGCTCAGGCCTCGTGCCCAGGATCACCGCCTGGCCGTCGCCGCCACCGTTGTGTGGTGGTGCTGCGAGCCGCGTGCCGTCGCCAAGCTCGATGTGCGCGTCACCCGCCGCCAGGCGCAGCGTGGCGGGCAGGAAGTTCATCGCGGGCGAGCCGATGAAGCCGGCCACGAAGAGGTTGGCCGGGCGGTCGTACAGCTCCAGCGGGCTGCCAGTTTGCTCAATCCGGCCGTCTTTCATGACCACGATTTGGTCACCCATGGTCATGGCTTCAATTTGATCGTGGGTGACGTAGATCGAGGTTGTCTTCAATCGCTGGTGCAGCTCTTTGATCTCGGTGCGCATGGCCACGCGTAGCTTGGCGTCGAGGTTGCTCAGTGGCTCGTCGAAGAGAAAAACCTGCGGGTCGCGCACGATGGCGCGGCCCATCGCCACGCGCTGGCGTTGGCCGCCCGAGAGCTGGCGCGGATAGCGCTGCAGCAAGTCCTTCAAGCCCAGGATGTCAGCCGCGCGCGCGACCTTGCTTTCGATCACCGACGCGTCGTCTTTGGCGAGCATCAAAGCGAAGGCCATGTTGTCGCGCACGGTCATGTGCGGGTACAGCGCGTAGTTCTGGAAGACCATGGCGATGTCGCGCTGCTTGGGCTGCAACTCGTTGACGCGCTGCGCGCCGATGCGCACCTCACCGTCGCTGATGCGCTCCAGCCCGGCGATCATGCGCAAGAGCGTGCTCTTGCCGCAGCCCGAGGGGCCCACCAGCACGGTGAAGCTGCCGTCGGCGATGTCGATGTCCACGCCGTGCAGCACTTCAACGCTGCCGAAGCGCTTCTTGACCTGGGCGATGGTGACACTGGCCATGCGGGCTGAGTCCTGGTGCAGAGTGCCGGCCACGATACGCCCGGCGTGTTGGCGTCGACCTTCGGACTTACCCCTTGTTGGCCATCAAAAGTTGTCTGATAACCTGACGACCATGAGCGCCCACGCCACCCCGTCTACGCGCGCCGCGCCGCTGCGCTCGGGTGTAGCGAAACCGCCAGCCAGACTAAGGCGCGACAGCTTGGCCGACCGGCTGGCTGAGCGCTTGGCCGCCGGCATCGGGGCTGGCGCTGGAGCGCTGGGCCCGGGTGACAAGCTGCCCACCGAAGCGCAGCTGGCACTTGCGCACGGCGTCTCGCGCAGCGTCGTGCGTGAAGCGGTGCACCGGTTGAAGTCGCGCGGCTTGCTCACGTCACGCCAAGGTTCGGGCGTCTTCGTGCAGGCCGGCCCGGCACACCAGGCGCTCGCATTCGACCCGGTGGTGTTGCAGTCTGCGCAGGCGCTGGTGCAGGTGGTAGAAGTACGCCGCGTGCTTGAAAGCGAAATCGCCGCACTGGCCGCCGAGCGCGCCACGCGCACGCAGCTGGCGGGCATGCGACGCGCCTTGTCGGCGATAGACGCCGCCAGTGCCGCGGGGCAGGACGGCGTGGCTGAAGACCTGGCGTTTCACCGCGCCATTGCCCAGGCCACAGGCAACCCGCAGTTCGGCCGCGTCATCGGTTTTTTGGAGCAGTACCTGCACGACGCCATTCGCGTGGCGCGCACCAACGAAGCCCGGCGGCCCGACTTCATGGCAGCCGTGCGCGCGGAGCACCGCGCCATCGTCGACGCCATCGCTGCCGGTGACGCGAGCAAGGCACGACGCGCGGCCACCATGCATCTGCTGCATGGCCAACGCCGGCTTGAACAAGGCGGCGTCATCGCGCGCGAGGCGGCCAAACCCGCGCGGCGCGCCGTCAAATCCGTCAACCCAACCATCAAGGACATCTCGCGATGAAGCTACTTATCACTGGTGGCGCCGGCTTCCTGGGCGTGCGTCTGGCGCGAACGCTGTTGCAACGCGGCAGCCTGGCCGGCCGCAAGATCGAGCAACTGGTGCTGGCCGACCAGGCTTCCGCGCGCGCTGAACTGCTGGCCGATGTGCGCGTGCAGGCCCGCGTTGGCGCGCTGCTGGGCCAATGCCAGGCGCTACACGACGAAGACTTTGACGGCGTGTTCCATCTGGCCTCGGCGGTGTCGGGCGAGTGCGAACTCGACTTCGACCTTGGCATGCGCTCCAACCTCGACAGCACGCGCGCCTTGCTCGACGCCTTGCGCGCGCGCCAGCAAAAGGGCGCGGCACCTACGCGGCTGGTGTTCTCCAGCTCGGTGGCCGTCTTCGGCCCCGACGCTTCGGTGCCCATGCCCGCGCGTGTGGCCGACGACACCTTGCCCGCGCCGCAAACCAGCTATGGCGTGCAAAAGCTGATCTGCGAACACCTCATCGCCGACTACACGCGCAAAGGATTCATCGACGGCCGCGCGGCAAGGTTGATGACGGTGACGGTGCGCCCGGGCCGGCCCAACGGCGCGGCGAGTTCCTTTTTCAGCGGCATCCTGCGTGAGCCTTTGGCGGGTGAAGTGTCAATCTGCCCGGTGAGTGCTGCGGTGGCGCACCCCGTGTCGTCACCCCAGTGCACGGTGGACAGCCTCATCGCCGTCTTCGAAGCCAGCCGCCAGGCCTTGGGCGGCCGGCTGGCGCTGAATTTGCCGGGTTTGAATGTCACCGTACAACAAATGTTAGACGCACTGGAGGCGGTGGCCGGGCCGAAGGTGAGGGCGCTGGTGCGCTTCGAGCGTGACGAGCGCATTGCCGGCATCGTGGCCAACTGGCCCACGGGCGCCACGTCCGCGCGCGCCGCCGCGCTGGGCTTGAGGCCCGAGGCCAACTTTGAAGACATCATTCGGCAGTACATCGCCGACCAGCACGGCACGCCAGCACTGAAAGGGCTTGAAGCATGAACCAGATCGATCTCAAAGGCCGCGTCGCGGTGGTCACCGGCGGCGCGCAAGGCATTGGCTACGCTATCGGCGAGAGGCTCTTGCAATCGGGTGCCAGCGTGGTGATGTGGGACATCGACGCCGCCAAGCTGGCCAGTGCAAGTCAATCGTTGGCAGCCATGGGCCAGATCAGCGGTGACTTGGTGGAACTGACCGACGACGCGGCGGTGCAGGCCGCGTGCGCGCGCGTGGTGGCGGCACGCGGGCGCATCGACATCCTTGTCAACAACGCCGGCATCACCGGTGGCAACGCCACGACCTGGGAGCTTGACCCTGCGGTGTGGCGGCGTGTCATCGAGGTCAACCTCATCGCGCCCTACCTCACCTGCCGCGCCGTAGCGCCGCAGATGGTCAAACAAGGCTATGGCCGCATCGTCAACATCGCCTCGGTGGCGGGCAAGGAAGGCAACCCCAACGCCTCGCACTACAGCGCGTCGAAAGCGGGTTTGATTGCGCTGACCAAGTCACTGGCCAAGGAAGTGGCAACCAAGGGCATCGCGGTGAATGCCATCACGCCGGCCGTGGCCAGGACAGCGATGTTCGAGCAGATGACGCAAGCGCACATCGACTACATGCTGGGCAAGATCCCGATGGGGCGCTTCGTCGAAGTCGGCGAGGTTGCGGCGATGGCGGCCTGGCTGGCGAGCGAAGAGTGTTCGTTCTCGACGGGCGCGGTGTTTGACTTGACGGGTGGACGGGCGACGTATTAGCCGATGCGTCCCAGCAGCAGGTACTCCATCAACGCCTTCTGCACATGCAGCCGGTTTTCGGCTTCGTCCCACACCACCGACTGCGGCCCGTCGATGACTTCGGCGGTGACCTCTTCACCGCGGTGCGCGGGTAGGCAGTGCATGAAGAGTGCGTCGGCTTGCGCGACGGCCATCATTTCCTCGTCCACGCACCAGTCGACGAAGGCCTTGCGGCGCTCTTCGTTTTCAGCCTCGTAGCCCATGCTCGTCCAGACGTCGGTGGTGACGAGGTGCGCGCCGGTGCAGGCTTCGAGCGGGTGGTTGAAGAGCTTGAAGCAGCGCGTGTCGCGGATGCCGGCCACCGCGGGGTCGATCTCGTAGCCACTGGGGGTGCTGACGTGAACCGTGAAGCCAAGGATTTCAGCTGCTTGCAGCCAGGTGTTGGCCATGTTGTTGCCGTCACCGACCCAGGCCACGACCTTGCCCTTGATGTCGCCCCGATGCTCGATGAAGGTGAAGATGTCGGCCAGGATCTGGCAGGGGTGGTATTCGTTGGTGAGGCCGTTGATCACCGGCACGCGTGAGTGCGCGGCGAAGCGCTCGAGCATGTCTTGCTCGTAGGTGCGGATCATGATGACGTCGACCAGGCGGCTGATCACACGCGCCGTGTCTTCGGCCGGCTCTGCGCGGCCAAGGTGGCTGTCGCCGGTGGTCAGGTGTACGACCGAGCCACCCATCTGGTACATGCCGGCTTCGAAGCTCACACGCGTTCGCGTGCTGGCTTTCTCGAAGATCATGGCCAGCGTGCGGTCGGTCAGCGGCTGGTACTTCTCGTAGTTCTTGAAGCGCGTCTTGATGATGCGCGCGCGCTCGAAGAGGTAGGCGTACTCCTCGAAGCGCAGGTCCTTGAACTGCAGGTAATGTTTGATCAGCGTGGCGCCCGGCTTCATGGCGCGGGCTTGGCCACGAAGGCCTTGATCAAGGGGCACAGGATGTCGGCGACTTGCGTGGCTTCAGCCTCGTTGATGATGAGCGCGGGCAGCAAGCGCACGACGCGGTCGGCCGTTACGCTGATCATCAAGCCAGCGTCGCAGGCTTGCTTGAGAAGGGCGCCGCAGGGGCGGTCAAGCTCGATGCCGATCATCAAGCCCTGGCCGCGAATGTCGACCACGCCTGCGTTGCCGGCGAATTCACGCGCGAAGC
>JANMMH010000765.1:0-14159 GCA_031373055.1 Rubrivivax sp.
CCGGCCGTTCATTCGCTTCTACGCTGCGGCGCGGTTGACGGTGCGTGGACAGACCCTCGGCACGCTGTGCGCGTACGACGTTCAACCCAGGCAACATAGCGCCGAGCAACTCGACCATTTGCAAACGATGGCCAGCGCGGCAGTCGAACTCATACGCCAGCGCCACGGTGCCGTTGGACCGACCTGACGGCAGCGATCGCTCAGGGGCGCGGTGGAGGCGGCGTCCACCGCCGCGCCGTGTCTTCGCTCAGCGTCGTCAACTCCGTCAACACGCCTTGCCACGCGGCGTGGGCCGCGAGCACACCGCCGTAAGCGTCTTCACTCGTGGCCAGCGCCACGTGGTCAAACTCGCGCCAGGCCAGCACGCGGCGCGTGGCGCCGTCGACCAGTGTCGCGCGCAACGTCAGCCGCACGCGACTGGGCGTGCTGGTGAAGTCGTGCTGCATGCGCAGGATCTGCGTGTCCAGGCGCAGATCAGCGGCCGCACTGCCGGGTGCCAGCAGCACCGCACGCAGCGCAGGGCTGCGCTGCAGTGCGGCCACCATCAGCGGCGCGGCCATGCGCGCCGGGGTGTCTACCCATTCGCTGTGGGCAAAGTATTCGAGGTGGTGCGCCTGGCGCAGATAGATCATGCGGTTGCTGTCAAAACCGGCGGCGGCTTGCGGTGGGCTGACGACCAGCGTGGGGCCGGCGCCCAGGGTTGGCAGCGTGGCGGGCAGCCGCACGTTGCCATCCAGGCTGTAGAACGCCGGTGGCGGTGCGGCCTTGGGCAGCAGCGACGAGCAGCCAGCGGCTAACGTTGCAAAGACGCTGACTACCAAGAGTCGCGCTGACAGGAGTTTCATGGCGTCGCCTTGGCTGGAGAAGTTTCGCCGGGCCCGGGCGGCACGGGGCTACGGCCGAAGAGCAGACCCGAGGGGTTGCGTTCGGTCTGTTCGCTCAAGCGGCGCATCGACGTCGACAACACGTTGAGCTCGCTCAGCAGGCGCTGCATCTCGGGCAGCGTCTCGGCACCAAAGCGCTGCACGTCGGCGCCCACCGCATCGACGGTCTTGCCGGCGCGCACGCTGGTGTCTGCCGCGTCGCGGCCCATCTGGGTCAGCGACTCGGCCGTGCGGCCAAAGCCCGCAATGACAGGTGCGATTTGGGTGCTGGCGCGCGCCGTTTGCTCCAGCGTGCGTGAGGCGTTGATGATGGCGTTGTCGAGCGTGTCCTTGCGCGCGGCCAGCGTGCGCGTCAGCGTCGCCACGTCGGCAAGCGCATTGGAAAACGCGGCGCGATTCTGGTCACTCAAGATCGCGTCGATGTTGCTCGACGTGCGGTCAAGCTTGACCAGCACCGAGCTGAGCACGTTTTCCAGCCGCGCGCTGAGTGAAGGCTTGGTGCGAATCACCGGATAGGGTTCTGCGGCGGTGGCCAGCAGCGGCGGTGAATGGATGGCGCCACCCACGAGCTCGACGTAGGCGATACCGGTGAGGCCCTGCGTCTTCAGCACCGCCACCGTGTCCTGGCGAATCGGCGTGCCGCGTTCGATGGCGAAGGTCAAGCGCACACGCTCGTGGTTGGCCGGGTCGAGCATGATCTGGCGCACCTGGCCGACATCGACACCGTTGAACTTGACCGGCGCGTTGAGGTTCAGCCCGGCCACCGATTCGTCAGACATCGCCAGGTAGAAGTCGTACCGCTTCTGCCAGGCGCCGCCCGACGCCAGCCACAACACGCCAGCGATCAACACCGCCGACAGGCCGAGCACGAAGGCGCCAACGAGGCTGTAGTTCACCTTGGTTTCGATGCTGGCTCCTGGGTTGACACGGCCTTGCCATCGCGGCTGCGCCTGGCGCCGCGCGGGCCTTCGAAGTAGGGTTTGACGGCGGCGTCGTCCACGACAGAAAGCTCGGCCATCGTGCCCTGGCTCTTGACCTTGCCGTCGGCCAGCACGGCCACGCGGTCGGCGACCTGCCACAGCAAGTCAAGGTCGTGCGTGACCATCACGATGGTCAGGCCGTAGAGCTCGCGCAGCGTGAGCACGAGTTGATCGACCCCGCCCGCGCTGACGGGATCGAGCCCCGCCGTGGGCTCGTCAAGAAACAGCAGCTCGGGGTCCAGCGCGAGTGCGCGCGCCATCGAGGCGCGCTTCATCATGCCGCCGCTGAGTGCGGCGGGGTACAGCGCGCCGACCTCGGGGGCCAGGCCCGTCATGGCCAGTTTGGCGTCGGCAATGTGGTCGATCAGCGCGCTGTCCAGCGCCGTGTGTTCGCGCAAGGGCAGGCCGACGTTTTCTTTCACCGTCAGCGCGCCGAAGAGGCCGCCGTGTTGGAACATCACGCCCCAACGTTGCCGCAGTGTGCGCGCATCTTGTTCGTTAGCCACGGTGGCGAGGTCCACCCCCAGCACGTGGATCGAGCCCGCATCGGGCTCATGCAAAAGCATCATCTCGCGCAGCAGGGTCGACTTGCCCGAGCCGCTGCCGCCGATGAGCGCAAAGATTTGCGCGCGCTGGATCTGCAGGTCGATCTTGTCGTGCACGACATGGCTGCCAAAGCGCGTGCTGACCTGGCTGAGCGTGATCACGGCGGTGCTGTCGGCAGCGCCCATCTCAGAGATCCAGCGCGCTGAAGGCCACTGAAAACAGCGCGTCAGCGACGATGACAAGGAAGATCGACTGCACCACCGCGCGCGTCGTCTGGCGCCCCACGCTGTCGGCACCACCCTTGGTGCGAAAGCCCTGGTAGCAGCCGACGGTGGCGATGATGGCGGCGAATACCGGCGCCTTGCAGATGCCGATCAGGTACGCCGTGGGGCTGACAGCCTTGACGAAGCGATCCAGGAATTCGACGAACGTGACATCGAGCTGCGCACGCGCCATCAACATGCCGCCGGCCACGCCCAGCACGTCGGCAAACACCGTGAGCAGCGGCATGGCCACCATCAGCGCGATGAGCTTGGGCAGCACCAGCAACTCTTGCGGTGCGATGCCCAGCGTGCGCATGGCGTCGATTTCTTCAGTCACGGCCATGGTGCCGATTTGGGCCGCGTAGGCCGAGCCCGAACGCCCGGCGATGATGATGGCGGTGATCAGAGGCGCGAATTCGCGCAGCATCGACAGCCCCACCAGATCGGCGACAAAAATGTTGGCGCCGTACTGGCGCAACTGGTCGGCCCCTTGGTAGGCGACCACGATGCCGAGCAGGAAGGACAGCAAGCCGACGATGGGCAAGGCATCAAAGCCGGCACTGCGGATGTTGAAGAGCACCGGGCGCCAGCGCCAGCGCTTTGGATGCGCCACGCTGCCAGCTAAGGCGACCGCCGTCTGGCCGACAAAGGCCAGCAAGTCCAAGCCGTGCGCGCCCCAAGCGAGCGCGCTGCGGCCGACACGCTCAAGCAGCGCGCTCGCGGGTGGCTGCGCCGCGATAGGCGCTTTGGCAGCGTCTGCCGACTGCTGCGTGACGACGTCCAAGAGCTTGGCGAACTTCGGCGGCAATCCCAGCAGCGTGACCGTGCCGGCGTCGCCGCGCAGCCGCTGCAACAAGCTTTGCAGGATCCATGCGCCGGCGGTGTCGAGCGCGTCGATGCGCGAGCCGTCGACCGTGGCTTGCGCTGCAGCGGGTGCAGGCACCGCGTCGAGCTGCTCCTGAATAACGCCCAAGCCGAACGCCGTCCAGAACCCGGACAGGCGCAGCTCCTGCGACGACGTTTGCTCGAAAGCGGCCGGGTTCAAGGGCTGCGGCGTCATCGCGCAGGCACCCCATACGCCTTACTTGGGTGCGCTTGCCGGTGCGGCTGCTGGAGCGTCGCCGACCTCGCGCGTGACCAGTTCCCGGTAGATACCGCCCGCAGCCACACTGCCGCTGGTGGTGCCCTTGCCTTGGATGCGTGCGACGCAGTCGCTGCGATCGGGCTCTGCCAGCGGTGCGCAACGCAGTAGGGCATTGCGCGCAAGGATGTCGGCGGCTTCTTCAGCGCGCGACGGCATCGTGCTGGCCAGGCGCGTGCTGGCCTCGCTCAGGCAGTCGGCGCGGTCGCCGCGCATCTTCATGCACGAGGCTCTCTCGCGTTGGTAGCGACTCTGGGCGTCGGCGGGGGCGGCGTAGGCGGTCATCGCCGCGGACAAGAACGCTGTCAGCGCCGTCAGCAGTACAGCCGCGGTGCGTAGCGATTCGGAAGACATCAAACGCATGGCTAACTCCTAAGGCGAGGTGACAAGGATGTCGGACAGGGCCAGGCCGACCTCTGTCGAAGCCAGCTCTTGCATACAGGCTTTGCGCTCGCCGGTGCCGCGCACGCTGTAGCAGCGCCATACGGCGTCGGAGTGCGCTGCCACGGCCACACGACGTGATTCACCGCTTGCGGCAACCTGGCGTACCGCCATGACGTACGCCGCCAGCAGCGCCACCACAGCCAACGCCGACAACCAGCGCGCTGCGGCCGGCCAGCCGGGCCGTACCGTGCCGCGCGAGGTGATGGCGTTCCAGCTCATGTCGAGCATTTGCATGGCTTACTTTCCTTGAGGCCTGCGGGTCTGCGGCCTTTGCTTGGCCTCAATGCTCGCTGGCAGCGCCGGCACAAACCATCGGCCAAACCGCCCACCTCGTGTAGGCGGCGCCTTACAAGGCGGCCCGGTTACAGCCGCATTCGCGGCGCCTGCGCCGATCGGCTGAAGCGCCGCTGCGTGCG
Source organism: Rubrivivax sp. (assembly GCA_031373055.1). GTDB lineage: Bacteria > Pseudomonadota > Gammaproteobacteria > Burkholderiales > Burkholderiaceae_C > Rubrivivax. The sequence continues at coordinate 4,675 of JANMMH010000765.1, forward strand.
CCAGCGCACCGACGTTCATCGGCCTATGCGCGTACCTTGGCGGGCGTTGGCCTGGCCAGCGCCCACCCTCCCCCAACGACCCACTCACGCCCAATCGACATGAACATCCTGATGGTTTTGACCTCCCATGCTGAGCTTGGCGACACCGGCGTGAAGACGGGCTTCTGGCTCGAAGAGCTGGCGGCACCGTACTACGTGTTCAAGGACGCCGGTGCCGACATCACCTTGGCGTCGCCACAGGGCGGCCGTCCGCCGCTGGACCCCAAGAGTGATGAGCCCACCGCGCAAACCGACGCCACGCGCCGCTTCAAGGCCGACCCCGGCGCGCAGGCCGCGTTGGCCGACACGCATGTGCTCAGCGAAGTCAGGGCGGCCAGCTTCGACGCTGTGTTTTATCCAGGCGGCCACGGCCCGATGTGGGACTTGGCAGAAGACACCGACTCCATTGGCCTGATCGAGACCATGCTGGCGGCGGGCAAGCCCGTGGCAGCCGTGTGCCACGCGCCGAGCGCGCTTCTCAAGGCCAAGGGCGCCGACGGCCAGCCCATCGTGCGCGGCAAGTCGGTCGCCGGTTTCAGCAACACCGAAGAAGAGGCCTCGGGCTTGAGCGAGGTCGTGCCTTTCCTGGTGGAAGCCCAGCTCATAGGGTACGGCGCCTACTACACCAAAGCCGCCGACTGGCGGTCCCATGTCGTCTCCGATGGCTTGCTGGTGACGGGGCAAAACCCGGCCTCATCGGGGCCGGCGGCCAAGGCCTTGTTGACCCTGTTGACATGAGCTGATGACAGCCAGACCGACCAAAGGCGCCTGCCGGCGCTTGGGCGGCACCTTGCTGACGCTTGCGGCGCTATGCGGCTGCGCGGCACACGTGCCGCCCCACGCCAGCAGCGTGCAAGTCGCCGTGCCGCTGCAGTGGTCAGGCGCCGATCTGGGGTCGGCTGCGGGACATGCCACATTGGTGCAATGGTGGTCAAATTTCCGCGACCCATTGTTGACAACGCTGGTCGAACAGGCCGTGCTCAACAACACCCGGGTGCTTGGTGCCCAGGCTGCATTGCGCCAGGCGCGCGCACTGCGTGATGCCACTGCCGCAGCGCTATGGCCGACGCTATACGGCACGGCTTCGGCGCAACGCAACCACAGTGGTGAGGCAGCGGCTAACAACAACTTCAACGTCACACTCGACGCGGCCTGGGAGCTGGACGTCTTTGGCGCCCGGCGCAGCGCGCTCCATGGCAGCCAGGCGCAAGCACAGGCCAGCGCAGCGAGTCTGGGTGATGTGCAGGTGTCGATCGCGGCCGAGGTGGCGCTGGCCTACATCCTGCTTCGCAGTGCGCAAGCGCGGCTGCAGATTGCCAGCGACAACCTCGCCGATCAACAAGAAACCTTGCAATTGACGCTATGGCGCGTGCAAGCCGGCTTGTTGTCGTCGCTGGAAGCTGAGCAGGCACGCGCCGCAGCCGGACAAACGCGCGCGCAGCTGCCCTCGCTGCGCACCAGCATCGAGCAATCGTCTTTCGCGCTGGCGGTGCTGACGGGTCAGCCACCGGCCAGCCTGTTGACGCTGCTGGCGAGCGCCGCACCGGTTCCTCAGGCCGATGGCGCACTGGCGCTGGACATACCGGCCCAGACGCTGCGCCAGCGGCCCGATGTGCGTGCGGCCGAGTTCCAGGTCAACGCGGCGCAGGCGCGTGTGGTCCAAGCCGATGCCGCCAGGCGCCCGAGCTTTCGGCTCGGCGGCAAACTCGGCCTGAGCGCCATGACCTTGGGCGACTTGGCCAGCGCCGCCGCGCTGGCGCGCAGCATCGCCGCCAGTGTGACGGCTCCGCTTTTTGACGCTGGCGCATTGAACGCGCAACTGCGTGCGCAACAGGCCGAGCTGGAGCAGGCCGAGGCCGCCCTCCAGGCGGCCGTGATCACCGCGCTGAAGGAAGTGGAAGACGCCCTGGTCGCCCTGCGCAACGACCGCGAACGACACCTGCACTTGCAGCTAGCGGCCGAGGCGGCGGCGAACGCTGCGCTGTTGGCCCGCCAGCGCTACGCCAGCGGCTTGGTGGACTTCCAGACCGTGCTGGAAACCCAGCGCAGCCAGCGCAACGCGCAAGACAGCGTGGTCAGCGCCAACGCCGATGTCAGCGCCGACCATGTGCGCCTGTACAAAGCGCTGGGGGGTGGCTGGCTATGAGCGTCGAAGGCAAGGACGCTGTCGCCACCCTGCTCGACGAGCCCGCCGCGCGCGCCTGGTATCGGCGTACGTCCTTGTGGGCCGTGCTGGCGCTGCTGGTGGTGGCTGGCTTGGGCTGGTGGTGGTGGCAAGCGCAAAGTGCGGCCGATGCGGCGCCGAGCTACACCACGCAGGCGGTCGCGCGCGGCAATCTCACGCTAACGGTCAACGCGAACGGCACGCTGCAACCGACACGCTCGATCAACATCGGCAGCGAACTCTCGGGCACGGTGCTGAAGGTTCACGTCGATGTCAACGACCGGGTGAAGAAGGGCCAGGTGCTGGTCGAACTCGACAGCGCCAAACTGCGCGATCAGATCTTGCGCTCACGTGCGGTGTTAGCTGCCGCCACGGCCAAAGTGTCGCAGAGCGCCGCGACAGCGCGCGAAACGCAGGCCACGCTGGCGCGCTTCGAAGAGGTGGCGCGCCTCTCGGGCGGCAAGGTGCCTTCCAAAGCCGAGCTTGACGCTGCACGCGCCTCGCGCGACCGCGCGCTGGCCGAGCAGGCAAGTTCCGGCGCGGGGGTGAATGAAGCGCAAGCGGCCTTGTCGACCGACAGCATCAACCTGTCCAAAGCGTCGATCCGCGCGCCCTCGGATGGTGTGGTGTTGACGCGCAATGTCGACCCCGGCAATGCCGTCGCCGCGTCGCTGCAAGCGGTGACGCTGTTCAGTCTGGCTGAGGACCTGGCGCAGTTGCGCTTGCAGGTCTACGTCGATGAGGCCGATGTCGGCTCGGTGGCGGTGGCGCAAACGGCCAGCTTCACCGTCAGCGCGCATCCGGGCCGGCGCTACCCGGCCAAAGTGACGCGCGTGGCCTACGGCTCGACCATCACCGACAACGTCGTCACCTACCTGACGCAGCTCGAGGTCGACAACAGCGACCTGAGCCTGCGCCCGGGTATGACCGCCAGCGCCAGCATCATCGCCACGCAGCGCAAGGACGTGCTCTTGGTGCCCAACGCCGCGCTGCGCTTTGCGCCAGCCAGCACCGACGCTGCCGCAAGCGCGCGGCCCGCCGCCAGCGGCGGCATTGTTGGCAGCTTGGTGCCACGCATGCCGCGCTCGGGCACGCCGCGGCGCTCGGCGGCAGCCGGCGCCAGCACGGCCGCAGCACGCCAAGTTTGGGTGCTGCGCGACGGCGTGGCCGTGGCGGTGGCGGTGACCCCGGGCATCAGCGATGGGCGCGTGACTGAAGTGACGGGCGGTGAGCTGCGCGTGGGCATGCTGGTCATCACCGACCAGAAAACGAACAACGTGAAATGAATCAGCCGACACCGCCACTGGTGCAGCTGCGCGGCGTGAGCAAGGTCTACGGCAGCGGCCAGGCCGAGCTGATGGCGCTCAAGGCCATCGACCTGGACATCACGGCCGGCGAGTTCGTCGCCATCATGGGCCCCAGCGGCTCGGGAAAGTCCACCGCGATGAACATCATCGGCTGCCTGGACACGCCGAGCAGCGGGCAATATCTGTTTCGTGGCGTGCCAGTGGAGAAGCTCACACGCGATCAACGTGCACGCCTGCGCCGCCGCTACCTCGGTTTCGTCTTCCAGGGCTTCAACCTGCTGGCGCGCACCTCAGCGCAAGAGAACGTCGAGCTGCCCTTGCTCTACCGCGGCGAGAGCGCGGCGCAGCGCCGCACGGCGGCGGCAAAGGCGCTGAAGTCGGTCGGCCTGGCGGGCTGGGAACATCACACACCGGCTGAGTTGTCGGGCGGCCAGCAGCAGCGTGTGGCCATCGCCCGCGCGCTCGTCACCGAACCGGCGGTGTTGCTCGCCGACGAGCCCACCGGCAACCTGGACACCCAGCGCAGCCAGGAAATCATGGAGCTGCTGCGGGGGCTGAACAGCGAACACGGCATCACCGTGTTGATGGTCACGCATGAGCCCGACATGGCTGCCTACGCGCGGCGCTGGGTGCGGTTTGTCGACGGCCGCATCGACAGCGACAAGGTCAATGAACACCCCGTCGTTGCAGCGTTAGCCGCGCAGGCCGCCTGATGTGGCTCAACACCTTCTTGCTCGCGCTGCGCTCGATCCGGCGCAACCTGCTGCGCTCGTTCCTCACCATCCTGGGCATCGTCATCGGCGTCAGCGCGGTCATCACGATGGTGACGCTGGGCCAGGGTGCGACGCAAGCGGTGCAGATGCAGATTTCCAGCCTCGGCACCAACCTCCTGATGGTGCGGCCGGGGCAGCGCCAGGGGCCAGGCGGTGGGGGTGGTGGCAGCACGCCGCCATTCAAGGCGGCCGATGCCGACGCGGTGCGCGCGCAGATCGGCGGCATCGCAGCGGTGGCCCCCGAGGGCCGCGCCAACGTCACGGTGGTGGCCAACGGCCGCAACTGGGCCACCAACGTCATCGGCAGCGGCAACGCCTGGCTGACGATAGGCAACTGGAAGCTCAAGAGCGGCCGAGCTTTTGAAGAGGCCGAAGAGAGCGCCGGTGCGGCCGTGTGCATCATCGGCGAGACGGTGCGCCGCGAAATCTACGGCAGTGGCACGGGCCTGGGCGAAGCGCTACGCATCCGCCAGTTCTCGTGCACGGTGATCGGCGTGCTGGCCAACAAAGGCCAAGCTGCCATGGGCAACGACCAGGACGACACCGTGCTGGTGCCGTTGACCACATTGCAACGCCGCGTCACCGGCAACCAACGCGTCAATACCTTGCTGGTGTCGATGCAGGACGATAGCGATGCCACCCGGCTCAAAGCCAGCCTGCGCCAGCTGCTGCGCGAGCGCCGCAAGTTGGCGACGGGCGACGACGACAACTTCAACATCCTCGACACACAGCAGCTCGCCGAGACACTGTCGGGCACCACGCAGGTGATGACGACGCTGCTCGGCGCGGTGGCGGCGGTGAGCCTGCTGGTGGGCGGCATCGGCATCATGAACATCATGCTGGTGAGCGTGACCGAGCGCACGCGCGAGATTGGCTTGCGCCTGGCCATCGGTGCGCTGGAGCGTGAGGTGCTGCTTCAGTTCCTGATCGAGGCCGTGGCACTCGCAGCATTGGGTGGCTTGATCGGCATCGCCATCGCCACGGTGGCGTCGTATGTCGGCGCGCAGTTGATGGGCGTGCCCTACTTGTTCGACCCGGCGATCAACCTTCTCTCGTTTGTCTTCTCTGCCGCCATCGGCGTACTGTTCGGTTTCTTCCCAGCACGCCGCGCAGCGCGGCTGGACCCCATTGAAGCGCTGCGGCATGAGTAGGCGGCACACCACAACACAGGGCCATCACCATGAACCACAACAACGGCTGGCGCCGTTCGGACCTCGTTCGCATCGCCACCGAAACAATGACCGAACGCGGGCTGGAACCTGAGTTTTCAGCTGCCGTGCAAGCGCAACTGGCCTTGATCACCAAGCCTGGCGTTGACGCCGACGCCCGCATCGTGGACCTGCGCGCGCTGCCCTGGTGTTCGATCGACAACGACGACTCGCGTGACCTCGACCAGCTCACCGCGTGTGAGCCGCTGGCCGGCGGTGCGGTCAAGCTCGTTGTCGCCGTCGCCGATGTTGACGCGCTGGTGAAAAAGGGCACGGCCATCGACGAGCATGCCCGCTTCAACACCACCTCGGTCTACACCGCCGCGCGCATCTTCCCGATGTTGCCCGAGCGTTTGTCGACCGACCTCACCTCGCTGAACCCAGCCCAGGACAGGCTCGCCGTGGTGACGGAAATACTCGTCGGCGCCGACGCGTCGGTCATGCAGTCCCACGTGCGCCGCGCCCTCGTGCGCAGCAAGGCCAAGTTGGCCTACGACGCGGTGTCGGCGTGGATCGACGGCGATGCTGCGCTGCCCGCGGCCGCCGCCGCCGTGCCCGGTATGGACGCCCAGTTACGCACGCAAGACGAAGTCGCACAGCGCCTGCGCGCGCGCCGCCGCGCGCAAGGCGCGCTGGACTTCGAAACCGTGCAGCCGCGCGCGGTGTACGACGGTGATCGTGTCGTCGACATCCGCCAACAAGTGCAGAACCGTGCGCGCCAGTTGATCGAAGAGCTGATGATCGCCACCAACCAGTGCACGGCGCAATTTCTGGCCGAGCGCGGCAGCGCCTCGTTGCGCCGCGTGGTGCGCTCGCCCGAGCGCTGGCTGCGCATCGTTGACGAGGCGGCGAAGTACGGCGCCACGTTGCCTAAGACCCCCGACTCGCGTGCGCTCGAAGGCTTCCTGGCCCAGCGCCGCGCGGCCGACCCATTGCGCTTTCCTGACCTGTCGCTGGTCATCGTCAAGTTGATGGGTTCGGGTGAATACGTTGTCGAACAAGCGGGCGCGACACCGGTGGGCCACTTCGGGCTGGCGGTGCGCGACTACACGCACTCGACAGCGCCGAACCGGCGCTACCCCGACCTCATCACCGCACGCATGCTCAAGGCCGCACTCAGCGGCAGCGCGGCGCCCTACACCACGCCTGAGTTGACCGAGCTGGCGGCGCATTGCAGCGCCCAGGAAAACGCCGCACAAAAGGTCGAGCGCAAGTTGCGCAAGTGCGAAGCGGCGCTGCTGCTCGAATCGCGCATCGGCCAGCGCTTTGACGCCATCGTCACCGGCGTGAACGACAGCAACACCTGGGTGCGCATCTTCACGCCACCGGTGGAGGGCCGGCTCACCGGCCCTGGGCCGGCACTGGCGATCGGCGAGCGCCTGCGCGTCGAGCTGGTCTTCACCGACGTGGAGCGCGGGTTCATCGACTTTGAAGTCAGCGCCTGAGCTGCCCCGACACCATGCCGCGCACGACGCACCCCGAACGCCATCGCAGCGCGCGCATCGGCTGGCTGCGCGCCGCCGTGCTTGGCGCCAACGACGGCATCGTCTCCATCGCCAGCCTCGTGGTCGGCGTGGCGGCTGCCAGCGCGGACCCCAAGCACGTGCTGCTCACGGGCCTGGCTGGGCTGGTGGCCGGCGCGATGTCGATGGCCGCCGGCGAGTACGTCTCGGTGCACTCCCAAGCCGACACCGAACAGGCCGACCTGTCGCGTGAGGCCGCCGAGCTGGCCTCCGACATCGGCGCCGAACGCCAGGAGCTGGCGACCATCTACGTCGCGCGTGGCCTGCAGCCTGAGCTGGCGCGACAAGTGGCGCAGCAGCTCATGGTGCACGACGCCCTGGGCGCGCACGCGCGCGATGAACTCGGCATCTCTGAAGCGCTGAGCGCCAAGCCGCTGACGGCGGCGATGGCCTCAGCCGCGAGCTTTGCCGTGGGTGCTGCGCTGCCGCTGGGCGTGGCGGCACTTGCGCCGGCTGCGACGCTACTGTGGTGGGTTGCGTCGACCTCGCTCGTCTTCCTCGCCGCACTCGGTGTCATTGCCGCACGCGCCGGTGGCGCCAAGGTGCTGGCCAGCGCCTGGCGCGTCACGCTGTGGGGTGCGGTGGCGATGGGCATCACCGCCACAGTGGGCGCCTGGGTTAGCGCGGTGGTCTGAGAGGCTGAGAGCTTCAGTTGCGCCGCGGATTGTTCGGATTGCTGTCGCGCCGGTTCGGCACGCCGTCGCCATCACGGTCGCGGTCGTTGCGGTTGCTGATGCCGTCGCCGTCCCGGTCGCCGCGCGACCACGAGCCACGCTGCTGCTGCCAACGGCCACCGCGCTCCACCCAAGCCGGCTGCGTATAGATGTAGCCGGGGCGGCTGCGCACCCACGAACCGGCCACCCATTGGTGGCGGTTGTTGCCGCGGCTCCAGTTCCAGTAGCCCGGCGACCAGTCATAACCACGCCTGGCCGCGGGCACCTCTTCGTGGCGCATCTCGGGCGGGCCGACTCTGATCGTCACCCCGACTGGCGCGGCGCTGGCGGTGGCGGCCATGCCGCCAAGAGTGGCCGCCACGACGGCAGCGAGCAATGTGTGCTTGAACATGAGATCTCCAGTGAGTCGATGTGAAGCGACTGTGCGCCCGCAGCGCACCAGCCCGCGTAGGCCGAACCGCCGCGTACCAGCCGGAGACGACGCCTTGCCAGCGCGGCGTGAAACCCGTGCTTGTGTGCTGGAACGAACAGAACGCGAACGGGCTCGCCAGCAAACTTGGGCACCCGCCGACCAGCGCCGGGCGGCATCAGCCCGACACCACCACCGCCATTTACCCAAGGAGCCCACACCATGACCTACCAGGGTGCACGTGCCCGCGAGCCCGTCAACGAGAAAGCACGCATCTTCGAAGTATCGAAAGTCCGCCTGGCTGCCGACGGCCATATCAGCGAAGTGCTCTGGGGTGCGGTGGACGCCGCCTCAGGGCACGACCTCGGGCCGCGCGCGATGGCGACCGTGGCCGAGGTGGTGGAGGCGATTCACGACGGCGCGGAGGTCCTCGCCGTGTTCTCGACACCATCGCGGCGCCTGCCCGAACGCCTGTTCGTGGTCACCCCGCGCGAGGACGGCGCAGCCCGCATCGCGCTTGACGGCGCGCCATCGCCAGGGCGCGATCTCGCCGACCTGGCCAGCTTCGAGCAGCGCGACAGCAAGGCAATTCAGCGACCCACCCCCACCCCCGCAAGCGCGAGGCGCGCCGCCAGCCACTTCACCACGTTCGCGGTGTCCCGGGTCAGGCTGGATGCGGACGGCCGCGTCACCGCTGTGGTTTGGGGCCAGGTGGACACGCGCAAGAACGACTGGGCGACACCCGAAGTCGTGGCCCCAGTGGCCGAGGCGGTCAAGGCGCTCGACCACGGCGACCCCGTGTTCGCGCTGTTTCCTTCGCCCCACGGGCACCTGCCCGAACGCCGCTTCGTGACGGTCGACTACGACGATGGTCGCCGCACGATCGTGCTGGAAGGACCCGCGACGCACCAGCGCGAGATGCATGACATGGACCGGCTGGACTGAGGGGGTGTTGACGTTCGACCGGAGCTGGCCCACTCGGGTCGGGTACAAGGACGAAGTCATCGCCGAGCATCCACGTGCATAGTGAGGCAACGGCCAACGGCAAGGTACTTCGGCCCAGGTCGCCGTTGAGGTTTTGCGTGCTGGTCTTCGCCTTGTCTGCGCCGTTGTGGTTGCTCGGCGCGATGATTCCCGTGCAGTTGCTGCCTGGCCTGCCGCTCAGCGCGCTTGGCGCCGTTTGCCCCTTGCTGGCGGCCATGGTGCTGGTCCACCATGAGAGCCAGCGCGCTGGCGTCGTGGCGCTGCTAAGAAGTTATCCGTAAATAGTACACTCTCGTCCCGAGCCGCACTTCGCGCGGCGATCGGACGAAGGCATGGCAACACGCAAGCGAGTTGACTCATGGGTAGTGACCGATGATTTCTGGCAGCGCGTCGAGCCGCTGATT
>JANMMH010000776.1:0-12715 GCA_031373055.1 Rubrivivax sp.
CTTCATTCGGACCTCGCGAGGACTGCCGAATCTGATGGTGTCAGCCTCAATCTCTTTATCGTCGCTGAGCTCAGTGCTGCTAACGCCAGGCGCTACGCAAAGGAGCGGCGTTTGCAGACGGAATCGTCTGGTGCCAAGCTCAGTCCGTTGACCGATCGCATCTTGACCTTGCCGGCATCCTCAGCATCTACGGTGTCCGTTTCGACGGTCGAGTTCGGCGACGCGATGTACGTGCGCGGTGATTGGCCTCCACACGCCGTAGTTACCGCCCCATCTTCTCGGCCATCCTGAAGGCAAGAGGCAGACCAATGGATCTCCACTTTTACGTCGCGGACGACTTCAAGGTAATGCTCGATGGCAAGTTGGTTGCCGTCGGCTTGTTTCCGGATCGAGTTGTCGTTCTTCAGATAGGGATGGAAGCGCCAGCGCCGACAGCAGAGAGCCCCATTTCAGTTCCGCTGGTTTTCGTCGCTTGTTTGGCCGGTGCAAAGGATGGCGAATTTGAAGTCTCGGGCAGGATTACGGCACCGTCCGGCAAGGTGGTGCTGGACTATCCGAAGCATCGCACGATGCTCAGTTCAATGGCCTCAGCGACGATGATCCTCAAGGCGAGCCCTCTAGTTGTCCCCGAGCCGGGTCTGTATCAGGTCGTGTTTTCGATTGGCCGTCAGAGATTGAAATCGTCCTTTGAAGTGCGTGTCGCCAGAGTGAAGGGGGGGTCAATGCCCCAGAGTCTCAGCGCTGAAGTCCCCACCGATTCACTTCCCGCGACGGGTCCCGATGTCTCGCCGAACGACCGCGAGGTCAACGCGAAGGCCAGTATGAAACCCTCGCGCCCGAGTCTGCCAAGGTCGAAGGCCAGGCGAACCGCCAAGGCTTAATTGCAGTGAACGGCGAGGCCGTTTCTTTTCAACTTATTTGAGGTCCGGCAGTAGGGGGGACTCACCCTTTGGGCGGTGCGCTGCCCCGGTGCGGCGGGAAAGCGTACAGGCGGGCCGTCATGCGCTGCGGGCGCGGTGTTTGGCTGTGGGCTAGGCTGAACAGAAAAACAAGCTCCCGCGCCACATCGTCGCGCATCTCGGGGTGCGCCGCCAACAGGTCGAACTGCGCAAGCACGCTGGGCCAGCGCACACGCGGTAGCGCGGCAATGGCGGCGAGCAAAACTGGTAGGGCGGTGGCTACGTCGGGCGGTGCTTTAAGGTTTCCCATCGTTCGCTCCCAGTGCAACGAATCGGCTGCGGCCAGCTCGGCAAGTACGTCGCTCAGCGGCCGGCCGGCAATAAGCATGTCAGTGGCGATGGCCGTCGGCGCTTCGCGCGCCCTGCGATAAGCGTCGGCGGCTACCGTCTAGGGCGTTCTGTGCATGCTTGGCGCCGGCTTCAAAGCCAGCGGTTTCCAGGCCGATGACGACTTTGGCTTCAGTGTTCACGTATCACCTCGCTTAGGGCGGTTTCATGGTCACGCTTCCGTGTCAGATCAGCTGTGCCCAGATCGTCGAGGACGTCTGCCAACGGCCGGCCTGCACAGATAAGGTCAAGCGCGTGTGCGGCCAGGTGGGCGCGCCAAAAGGCACTCGCGTCTGCCGCAGCAAGCCGCGCAGCTGCGGCGGCCTGGCGTCTGATCAGCGTGCGAATTCGCCGGGGCAAATTCCGGGGCAAGGGCCACGCACGGGTCTTTGCGCGCAGGTCTGGCGTTTGGGTCGTCTGGCTATCGATCATGGCTTCACTGGTTACGGAAAATGGCCACGGTCGCACGTACCTTGGCGGATTCAAATAGGAGTCCTCCGCTTTCGTGTAGCGCCGGGCGTGGCTTCCCTCCTGCGCCCCGCAGAAGGCCGTGCTCACGCATCAGTGGGCTTTGCCTCGCGGCAATCGACTGCACCTATGCATGAGCTAGGGCTCGGGGCAGGCGAGAACTTCATGGATTGCGGCTCATCAAGTCGGCAGCCACTGGTCGGACCGCCGCGTGCGCGGGCTGGCTTTCAGCACAGCGTCCGTAGCCGCGCGCGCTACAGCCCGCAGGCGCTCGATGTCGGCCTGGTCGACTAGCTGGCCGCGACCCGACTCCAGCACCGAAAGTGCTTCTAGTGGTCTCAGGGCCGCCTTTTCGCCGGCTGCGAAGGCCTGCCCGTGGGCATGGAAGGGGCGCACCGCCACGATGAGGATTCTTTTGTCGTCCATGGTTTAAGTCACCGAGGCGGCAACCGTGAACGCTGCGGCGTTGGGGATGGCCAGGTCCACGGACAAAACGACACGCACGGCCATGATGCCGGCCTTGAAGTCCTGGTACGGGTTCACCTCCAGGCGGACCGCTGGCGGTCCCCACACCCCCAGCACGGCCTGGCTGAAGTCGCCCACGCACAGCATGCCGGCCGGGGCGGTACTGGTGGCGTGCGCAGGCCGACCCAGGATGGCGCCGTCGTCCCATAGGAAGCGCCCACCGCCAGCGGCCCGCTCACGCGCGCCCAGCGTCTGCTGCACGGTCGGGGTCCCGACCCAGCGGAGGCGATCTTCGCGCCCGCCTGCGGCCAGCACGGCCTGGCGCATCGCCAGGATGCCGGCATGGGCGAGGCTGGTGCCGCTCTGTGTGCCGATGCCAGGGGTGTTCAGAATGCCCGTGGGTTGCCCGCTGGCGCCGGTGCCGGCGAAGATGGCTTCATCCCACAACTTGCCGACCGCGCCCAGCAGCTGCTGGTTCAGCAGCGTTCCGCCTGCTTCGGCCTGTAGGCTGAATTGGCGCGACAGGTTCACAGTCACGGATGCGGTCTTGGGCGCCATGGCAGCCTGGCCCAGCACCGGCTGGCCGGTTGGCATGGTCGATGACTCTGTCGACACCCATCCTGCCGCTGATGGGGTGGTGACGCGTGGCAGGGTCACGTTCGAAGTCAGGTTCTGGACAATAGTTATGCCGGCCTCAATGGCCACGCTGAAGGGTCGCAACACATCAAAGGGTGAGGCGGCCACCGTGGACACCAGGTACCCGCCACTGGGCGCGCTGGCGACGTTCAGGTCGCGCGTGGCGAAGGCCCAGAGCGGCACCAAAATGCGGTTTCTATCAAAGTGCTCTGAAGCCGTGGTCGACATCAGGCCGCAAATTTCGCGTTCGAAGCCATCGCTCAAGCCGCGCTCTGTCCCGGCTTCTGCGATGGCGCGGGCCACACTGAAGCGCGGCGCGGTCTTGCCACCGGACTGGCTCAGTGCGGAATGGTGGCGCGACAGCTCGCTCGCGGTAAGGGCGCGCACTTCATCGGGGATGAAGCGCGACGCGATGACGGTGGGATCGTAGGGTTCCATGTGTTGGCCTTCGTGGTGAATGCTGGCATCGTGCCCAGCCCAGGGCGCCGCGTCGATTCAATCGGGTTTCTAGCCTTCAGAAACCCGCACCAGGCGCCAGCGGCGCCCAGCGTTCGCCTGGCCATCACGTACCAGCCGATAGCCGGCCAGTGGCACGCCTTCCAGCCGGGCCAACTGCCGCCCGAAAGCCCGCAGGCCGCCGTCGTCGGTGGCGTGCTCCTTCACCAGCTCGAGCAGGGCCTTGCCGGTCGGCGTGCGGGTGTCGAATGCAACGCTAAGCACTTCCTTCGCAGTGAACCGGCCGGGCACCAGCTCAGCCATCAGCGGAAACAGCACGACACCGGTGCGACGGTCGCCGGCCTCCAACAGCCGGCGCAGCAAATCGGCATGCGAGTCGCGCAGCTCGTTCAGGTCGGCTCGCACCATGCGCAGCTCTAGCACTAGCGCGTCAGGCGTCACCATGTTGCTCCGGCTCATTGCCGGCGCCATCCACGGACGCGAACCCGTCTGCCATGCGCTGCAGCACGCGCTCAACTTGGATGGCGATGGTGGTGCGAATCAGGCTCTCGTCCGATACATAGGCCAACTGATGCGCCAGCGTGTCGGCCAGGCCTTCGAGCTCCACACGAATGCGGGTCGCGACATCGGCGACCGCGTTTCGCACGTCGCTGCGATCGAGCACGCTGCGCAGTTCGCGCTGTAGCTTCAGCTCGGCCATACGCGCCTCCGCCTGTTCGCGCCTGGCGCGGCTGACGTCATAGCCTGGCACGCCTGGGGCGACATCGGCCGGCGGCGCCCCCGACAAGCCAGGGCCAGCCGGCGGGGCAGTCGTGCCCCCGGGCGTATGCGCCCCTGGCCTGGCCCGGGAGCGCGTGTTCTGCAGCCACTGCGAGTCTGCGAGGGCGGCATTGATGCGCTGGTCGGGGCCGAAGGCGGAGATACGACCAGATGCGACGGCCTTGCGCACAGCCTCGCGCGTGCAAACCCTGTGACGGGCGTATTCGGACTGTGTGATCAGGTCGGTGTCAATTTGCGGCATGGTTGTCAGCTTGTTGGTCAACTAAGTGCGGGGGGCTCTATCTACGGCAGTGACGGGGTCTGAATCACCCCCATGGGGAGGGGCCAGGGAGGACCCACGAAGGGCAACAGACCGCTCGTGCCGAGTGCTGGATTGCATCGATTTACAGACCCCCTCCCCCTCATACATGCAGGCGCGTGCATGAGGGGGGGGAGAGGGGGGTCGCGAAGCGCGAAAAGCCGCACCGGTCATGCTGAAGGCCTGTTCAAAAGGCGCAGCCCGACGACGACGTTCTTCGAATCGATTCGCTTGATGGTGACGCCCCGCGTAGCGCCGGTAGCGTCCAGAAGTTCGAGGAAGTGGTTGCGGCCGAACGGGTTGCGGAAGCCGCACGAAGCAGACCAGCGCCGGTAGGTCTCGAACACCTCGGGCGTGCCATGCGCTTGCGCGTCTGGGTCAAGGTCGATCCATTCCTCGTCGGTCAGGAATTGCTGCAGCGGGTTCGATGCAAGGCGCCACCGATCTAGCACGAGGTCGTGCTGCGCGGTGGTGCGAATGGTGCCGGCCCGCGCCACACGCTCGGCGCCGAGGAAGGCGTTGGCGAGGATGGCCGGCATTTCGCTGGCAATGATCTTGTCGAACAGGCTGGAGTCGACGCGCTCAGATGGCACTGTGTTGGCGAACCTGAGCACACGCCAGCGCCGATAGAAGGCCTCGTTGCGGTCGGTCGTCGGTGGCGTGACGTTGGACGCGAACCAGTGGGCCGCCATGCACAGAAAACTGAAGGGCCGATGTGTCGGGTGTCGGCCCGCCACTCGGTTTTGGCCGGTCACGTTCTTGAAGCTGGCCGCAGGGATGGGTGACTCGTCGGACAGTTCGCCGACGAGGTTGATGCGCTTACCCGCGAGCGCGGCAACGTGGTACTCGTGCCCCCAGCTGGCGGGCGAGACAGCGCACACAGCCTCGGGGGGGAACAGTCGCTCGATGAGCCTCTGCAGCAGGGACTTGCCCGAACGCTCGCGGCCCAGCAGCAGCACCACCACCTGTAGACGGGGCATTAGGCCGAACAGCGAAGCGCCGAGGGCCTGGAAGAACATGTCTCTCTGCGCTTCGGGGTCGTGCCCTTCGAATGCTTGACTCAGCACGGAATCGAGCAACGGCGCATCGGTGTCGTATTCCGGCGCGTAGGGCAGGGCCCAGGCCTGCTTGTGACTCAGGCTCAGCGGCACGGTCTCGATGCTGCCGGCTTCGGTCAGGCTATGGAACCCTGCCGTCGATGCAACGCCCATGGGCGCCTGGTCGAAAAAGTCTTCCTGCTCAGCCACCACGGACAGGTGTTCGGCGATCTGCTTGAAGTCGCTGTGCTTGCGGCAAAGCTTGTGGCCGCCGTTACGCTCGGCCGCCTGCAGCTGCATCTGCTCGTGCGACACGCGGCGCCATAGATTATCTGGGCCAGGCCGGAAAAATGACCCGCCGGTGTAGACCGGTCGGTGCTGCTCGACTGCCATTTGGTCGAGCATGGCGTTGGCCATGTCGTGGTGGGTGGCATCCTGCCCGGCCTGGCGCGATTCGGCCTCTGCCTTGCGCAGCCGCTGGCGAGCCACAGCCAGGTCGGCAACTTCGGCCTGGCGGTCACCGGACATGCCGCAGCTCGTCGATCAACGCAACGCATCGGTCACGCGCAACACCTGCCCGGCGTCGGGCTGCAGTGGTGACAGGCTTGTCAGCGGCTAAGTCGGCCAGAAGCACCCAGGCGACACCCAGTTCGGCGTGTAGCGCGTCGATCAGGTCGCGGACGCTGAAGGGGCGCTTCTCCGGCTGGCGACCGCCCCCAGGGCCGTCGTGGCGAGGCGGGAAGAGGTCGTCCATCTGCAACCCGATGGCGGAAAGCACGGCGTCGACGGGGCAGCCTGCAAAACAGTGGAGAAGGCACCTGCCGTCGTCAAGCGCGCGGATGGACAAGGAAGGGGCCCGGTCCTTGTGGGCTGGGCAACGTGCGACCCAGCGGTCGCGGCCGGTGCGCCGCACGCCCTCAAGGCGCGCGGTGATGAGGTCGGCGCGGTCAATGTCGCTCACTTCACCCCCCCCACTCGCTGCATCCAGCCCTCGACCTCGGCGTCGTCCAGTTCCTTGCTCAGGGCCCATCTGCAGGCCAACCAGCGGCCATCGGCCAGCCGGTGCAGCGCGATGCCCTGCAGCGCGGCCAGGGCCTGAAGCCGGGCCTGGCGCTTGTTGTCGGGCTGCGGTGTCTGTTGCGCGGCGTGCGGCATCACAGCAAGTCCTTCGCCCGAACTACGCCACCACGGCGCACCCTGCTGTGCAGAAAGTCGGCCAGCGGCTTGCGCGGGTACAGCACGGTGTTGCCGATGCGCGTGTACTCGGGCCCGGTGCCACGCTTGCGCCATGCTTCGGCGGTGCCCGGGGTGATCTTCGCCAACTGGCATAGGTCGCCCTCGGTGAAACAGTCCAGGTCGTGTGCCAGCTTCGTGATGTCGAGCCGGCTGGGTGTCGCTTCGGTGTCCAAGATGTGCCCCTTTCGTTCCATGTTGGGCATGGTGCGAAAAGGGCCGCGCGGCGTCACGCAGAAAGTCGGATTTGTTCGCCACCATGAAAAAGACCACCCTCAGGCGGTCTCGGTGGCGGCGGTCACTTTCGGCTCAGCGCGCGAGTCCGGGCGTCATACGCGGCTGTCCTGCTGAGCCCGCCGGCAGCTGCGGCGGCGGTGTCCATGCGGCCCATCTTGTACGCCTCGGTGGCGACGCGCTCGCGCATCAGGTTGACCAGCTCACGCTTGATTGACAGCCGCCCGGTGCCGCCGAATCGCGCACGCAAGGCAATCGCCGCCGCGTCGACGGCACGCCGGGCCACGCGCAGCACGTACTGGAAGTCCGGGTCGGACGGGTCCACTGTTGGCACCCATTGCGGGCCGTGTGCGTATTCGATTGCCTGCAACACGTTTTCGACGGTCGCGGCTGCAAAGATGCGCAGCAACTGCGCCTCGCCCTCGCCGCGACTCTGCAGCGGCCAGGGGAGCGGCTCGGCATTGTCCCGGCGGGACTCCTCCACCCACACCGCCGGGTTGCCCAGGACCGGCTGCGCAGCAGCATCGAAGACCGCCAGCAATTCGCGGGCGGTCTCGGCGCGCTCCTGCGCCAGTTGGGCAAGCTCTCGCTTCACGCCGGCACCGCCGCAGCGCCACGCCTGGCGCGGCGTTTCGGCTCAGCGTGGGCAGCGACGGCAGCGTGCACGTCGGCGGGCTTGATGTCGGTGTACCGGCGCAGCATGGCCCAGGTCTTGTGCCCGGTCAGCAGTGCCACGCGCGGGATGTCCAGGCCCATGCGGAAGAACTGCGCGGTGGCACGGTGCCGGATGTCGTGAAAGTGCAGCCCCTCGATAGGCGGCGTCACGTCCTGGCAGCCGCGCGTGAAGGCGGTCGATACTGACGCCGGCTGAACGGGGAAGATGTAGCCGTTCGGCTCGGCATCGATCAGCGGCTGCACGATGGCCCAGGCGGCAGGCAGCAGCGGCACGGTCTGGTTGTTGCCGATCTTGTTGCGCGGGTCTTTGCGGTCGCGGATCAACACCGCGCGGGCGACGGTGTCGACGTCCTCTGCCATCAGGTTGCATATCTCGCCCAGCCGCATGCCGGTGGCCAGGGCGAACTGGCAGATGGTCGGCATGTCGATCTTCTGCCGTTTGCTGAGGCACCAATGGGCATACAGCCGCGTCAGCTCGTCGTCGGTGGGCTCTCGGCTGCGCTCCTGGCCGCGCGTGTCGATGCCGCGGTGCTTCAGGCCCGCGCGGGCGTCGAGTGCCAGCCGGTCGGGGATGTCGATGTGCCTGGTGTGCCGGGCCCACTTCAACACGGCCGACAGGAAGGACAGGTCGCCCGCAATAGTCACACCGCCGGCACCGTCGGCCACACGCCCATCGATGAAGTCGCGCAGCACCACGGCCGACAGTGCCGTCAAGCGCACCTTGCCCAGCCTGCGCTTCAGCATGGCCAGCGTCGCGGTCTTCGTCTTGCCGGGTGACTTGGCGAACTCCTCCATGTACTTCTCGATCAGGTCGGCCAGCGTGGCGCCCTTCGGCGGCGGCGCGAACCCGCCGGCGCCGACATGCTCTGCCTGCCGCTCAGCCTCGCGCGCCCAGGCGGCGGCGTCACTCTTGAGCGTAAAGGTGGCGGCCCTGTAGGTGCCGCCGCGCCTGACTTGCGCGCGCCATTTGCCGCTGGGCAACTGTGAGAATGTGGGCATGTGTGCAGCCTCCGTGTGCAGTCTGTGTAGGTTCAATCAAGCCCTCATTCTGCACTCGATCTTTACCGCGTGTGCACCGCGTGTGCACTTAAGACTGCACACGGCCGAATTTTGTTACTTCTTTGTTAAAGAAAATGCATGTAAAACAGCAATTTAGCGACTGGCGTTTATGTGTTGCCCCGATGATGGAGTGGACCGACCGCCACTGCCGCGTCTTCCATCGCCTCATCACGCGCCACGCGCGGCTGTACACCGAGATGGTCACCACGGGCGCGCTGTTGCATGGCGATGTGCCGCGCCACCTGGACTTCAGCGCTGAAGAGCACCCATTGGCGCTGCAACTCGGCGGCAGCGAACCGGCCGAGCTGGCCGCCTGCGCCAAGCTTGCGCAGCAATGGGGCTACGACGAGATCAACCTGAATTGCGGCTGCCCCAGCGAGCGTGTGCAGCGTGGCGCGTTTGGCGCATGCCTGATGGCCGAAGCGCCACTGGTGGCCGACTGCGTCAAGGCCATGCGGGACGCTGTGCCACTGGACGTGACGGTCAAGCACCGCATCGGCATCGACCGCGGCGAGAGCTACGACTTCGTGCGCGACTTCGTCGGTACGGTGGCCGAGAAGGGTGGCTGCCACGTCTTCATCGTGCACGCGCGCAATGCCTGGCTCAAGGGTCTGAGCCCGAAAGAGAACCGCGAAGTGCCGCCGCTGCGCTATGACTTCGTGCATCGCCTGAAAGTCGACTTCCCGGCGCTAACGCTGGTGGTGAACGGTGGCATCACCACACCTGAGCAGATCGGTAAACAGCTGGCGCAGCTTGACGGTGTGATGCTCGGCCGCGAGGCCTATCACAACCCCTGGAGCATGGCCGGGTGGGACCAGCGCTGGTTCGGTGAACCCACGGCTACGGCGGCAGACCGTGAGGTGGTCGAAGCTGGCATGGTGGCCTACATGGCGCGCCAGGCGCTGCGCGGCGTGCCCTGGGCACACGTCGCGCGCCACATGATGGGCCTGTGGAATGGCACGCCGGGCGCACGGCGCTGGCGCCAGGTGTGGTCGGACCACAAGCTCAAAGCGCTGGCGCCGCAGGCCGTGGCCGACCGGGCGCGTGCGGCCCGGCTCGAAGCCTTGGCTCAGGCGGCTTGAGCCGTTGCGCGTGTCGGCCAGGTGGCCAGCAAGAGGCTGGCCAGCGCCAAGGCGAGTGCCGCCACATGCATCAACGTAAACGCCTCACCCAATAGGCCGATGCCCACGGCCGCCGCGCTGACAGGCAGCAGCACCGTGAAGACGCCGGCACGTGCGGCGGCAACGTCACGCAAGCCGCGCATCCACAGCCAGACGCTGACCACGCTGGCGGCCAGTGCGTAGAACGTTAGCAAGGCCCAGCTGCCAGCGCCTACCGCCGCGAAGTCGAAGCTCAGCGCCTGCCACAAGCCCAGCGGCGTGACCAAGGCCAGACCCCACAGGTTGATGAGCGCGCTGATGCGTGTGGGCGAGACGTGGCCGCTGAGCCGCTTGCCGATGACGACGTAGCTAGCCTCGCAAAACGTTGCCGCCAGCAGCAGCGCATAACCCCAAACCGATGCTGACTCGGGGCCGCTGTCTTCACGCGTGGATGCCAGCAGCGCGATTCCGGCCATGGCCAGGGCGATGGCAGTGAGCATGCGTGCATGGATGCGTTCGCGCAGGAACATCCAGCTCAAAAGCGCCACCGCTGCCGGGATGCCGGCCATGGTGACGCCGGCGGCCAGCGCCGAGCTGAGCTTGACGCCGTAGAGCATGCAGATCGAGAACAGAAAGTTGCCGAGAAAACTCATCCAGAACAGCAGCACGCGTTGGCGTGGTGACAGCGCTTCGTCGCCTGCGCTGCGGCGCACCCAGTGCAGCATGGCCAGCGCGGCAATGCCAAAGCGCAGCCACGCCAGCAGGAACACCGGGAAGACGGCCACGAGCAGCTTGGACAGGCCGACATAGAGGCCGGCCAGCGCCATCGCGCTGGCCAGGCAGAGGTACGCGACGAACGGTCGAGTCACGCGGCGCGGCGGATCGCGCCACGCAGGCCGTCGATGATCTGATCAATCTGCGCGCGGCTGACGATCAACGAAGGCGCCAGCGCCACGATGTCGCCCGTGGTGCGCACGAACATGCCGCGCTCATAGAGGTCGAGGAAGATGCTGAACGCGCGCTTGGTCGGCTCGCCCGCGATGGGCGACAACTCCACGCCCGCCACCAGGCCGAGGTTGCGGATGTCGATGACATGCGGCTCGCCCTTGAGCGAATGCACGGCCTTGGCGAAGTAGTCTTGCAGCTCGCTGGCACGTGTGAGCAGGCCTTCGTCGGCGTAAGTCTCCAGCGTGCCAGCCCGGCCGCGCAGGCCAGCGGGTGCGCCGAGTAGGTGTAGCCGTGGAAGAACTCGATCAAGTGCTCGGGCCCGTTCATGAAGACGTCGTGCACGCTCTGGCGCGCCAACACCGCGCCCATGGGCACGCAGCCGTTGGTGACACCTTTGGCCAGCGTCATCAGGTCGGGCGTGACGCCGAAGGTCTGCGCGGCAAAGGGCGCCCCGGTGCGGCCGAAGCCGGTGATGACCTCGTCGAAGATCAAGAGGATGCCGTGCTTGTCGCAAATCTCGCGCAGGCGTTGCAGGTAGCCCTGCGGCGGGATCAGCACGCCGGTAGAGCCCGCCACAGGCTCGACGATGACGGCGGCGATGGTCGACGCGTCATGCAGGGCGACCAGGCGCTCCAGGTCGTCGGCAAGCTCTGCGCCGTGCGCGGGCTGGCCCACGCTGAAGGCGTTGCGCGTGATGTCATGCGTGTGGCGGATGTGGTCCACACCGGCCAACAGCGTGCCGAACATCTTGCGGTTGGAGACGATGCCGCCGACCGAGATGCCGCCGAAGTTGACGCCGTGGTAGCCGCGTTCGCGCCCGATGAGCCGCGTGCGCGAGCCTTCACCACGCGCGCGGTGGTAGGTGATGGCGATCTTCAACGCGGTGTCCACCGCCTCGGAGCCCGAGTTGGTGAAGAACACCTTGCCCATGCCCGCCGGTGCGAGCTTGACCAGCGCGTCGGCCAGCTCAAAGGCTTTGGGGTGGGCCATCTGGAAGGGTGGCGCGTAGTCGAGTTCGGCCGCCTGGTCCTGGATCGCCTGGACGATCTTCGGCCGCGCGTGGCCGGCGTTGACGCACCACATGCCCGAGACGGCGTCGAGGATCTCGCGCCCCTTGTCGTCGAAGTAGTGCATGCCCGACGAGCGCGTGAGCAGGCGCGGTGCTTTTTTGAACTGGCGGTTGGAGGTGAAGGGCATCCAATAGGCATCAAGCTTGGCGTCAGGCTTGGTGTCTGTCTTGATGTCGAGCTTGGTGTCGAGCTTGGTATCAGTCGGTGCAGTCATGACGGCTCCTTCGGTGCTTCGGTTGAGGGTGAAATTCAGCGCTGCTGCGCAACGCGGCCGCACAGGTAAGTCCAGACAAACGAGGCGGCGGCATAACTCGTAAGCTCAGCGTGGTCGTAGGGTGGCGCCACCTCCACGCAGTCCATGCCGACAAAGGGCCAGGGCGCCATCTCTTCCAAGAGCGACAGCACCTGGTTCGTGCTCAATCCGCCAGGCTCGGGCGTGCCGGTGCCCGGGGCATAGGCGGGGTCCAGGCAGTCGATATCCAGGCTGAGGTACACCGGCGGCATGCCAGCCGCGCGCTGGCGCATTTCGATGTCTTGCAGCAGCGTGCGCATCTGCGCCGGGCTTACCAGGCCACGCAGCTCGCGGGCGGTGTGGATCACGCCGCCGTGGTCGCGCACGAACTCGCGTGTGCTGCGCTCGCCGGCCGAGCGGATGCCGAACTGCACGAAGCATTCAGGCACCACCAGGCCTTCCTTGAACGCCTCGTAGACCCAGGTGCCGTGCCCACTGGGCTCGCCGAAGTGGTTGTCCCAGGTGTCGCAATGGGCGTCGAAGTGAATCACGGCTAACGGCCTGCCGTAGTGGGCACGGTAGGCGCGCAGCAGCGGCAGCGTGACCGAGTGGTCACCGCCCAGCCAGCACATGTGGTGTTGCGCGATGAGGCTGGCTACCAGCGGCGCCTAGGCTTCACGCCTGGCCGCCCGCGGGGTGTTGGGACGTGCCAAGACGCCCACGACGCACAGCTCGGGC
>JANMMH010000830.1:0-1985 GCA_031373055.1 Rubrivivax sp.
GGTGTGCGAACGTGAAGAGCAGGCGGTGCGTGCCGCGCAGCAGGTCAAGCTGAAGTGGTCGGCGCCGACGCTGGCCTTTCCGCGTGACGGCGACGCGCTGTTCGAGACGCTGCGTACCGCACCTGCCAAGGGCCCGGCCAAGGTCGACCGCAGCAACGGCGATGTCGATGCGGCGCTGGCCGCAGCGGCGAAGCGCGTCGAGGCGAATTACGAGTACCCGTTTCAATCGCACGCCTGCATGGGCCCGGCCTGCGCGCTGGCGCACATCACGCCCGAGCAGGTGACGGTGTGGATGGGCGGGCAGAAGCCCTATCCGTTGCGGCCCACGGTGGCCGAGATGCTGGGCCGCCCGAAAGAGCAGGTGCGCATCATCTGGCTGCCCGGCTCGGGCTCGTACGGCATGAACGATGCAGACGACGCGGCGGTCGATGCCGTGATCGTGGCGCGTGAGGTCGGCCGCCCCGTGCGTTTGCAATACAGCCGCGCCGACGCCACCGCCTGGGACCCCAAAGGCCCGCCGGGTGTGTTTCGCATGCGCGGCGGCCTGGACGCCAACGCTCAAGTGACGGTGTTCGACTTTCACTCGCGGGGCTACTCGGGCCGCGTACGGCCCTCGGGCACGCAGCGCTTCAGCGACAGCCTGGCCTCGCAATTGGTGGGTGGGCATGTCACGCGCAGTGAAGATCTCTTTCAGGTCTCTGCCGAGAGCTACCGCTTCGAGCACAAGCGTGTGGGCGGCGAGCTGCTGCCCTGGGAGCACAGCCTGGCCACAGGCCTGCGCACGGCGCACCTGCGCGACCCCGACGGCATGGCCACCTGTTTCGCCAGCGAAAGTTTCATCGACGAGCTGGCTCTGGCCGCCGGAATGGACCCGGTCGCTTTGCGCCTGAAGCACCTGGCCGACCCGCGCCACGCCGCCGTGGTGCGCGCCGCTGCCGAGCGCGCCGGCTGGCAGCCGCGCGTCGGCCCCAACCCCGACGCAGCACGAGGGGGCGCGCTGCTGCGCGGCCGTGGCATCGCTTATGCGCCACGCAACGGCGCGGTGGTGGCCATCGTGGCCGAGGTCGAAATCGAGCGCGCGACGGGCCAATGGCGCGCCACGCGTTTTGTCGTCGCGCACGACTGCGGCATGGTCATCAACCCGCGCAGCCTGGACGGTGTGGTCGAGTCCAACATCCTGATGTCATTGAGCCGCGCGCGCCATGAAGAGGTGCGGTTTGATGAAACGAGCGTGGGCAGCGTGGACTGGCTGAGCTACCCCATCCTCGACATGACCGAGGTGCCCGACAGCATCGAGCTCGTCATCGTCGGCAACAAGCCCGGGCGCAGCTACGGTGCGGGCGAGCCCAGCACGCGGCCAGTGGCTGCGGCGCTGGCTAACGCTTTATTTGACGCCACTGGCCGGCGCCTGCGCCGTGTGCCCTTCACGCCCGAGCGGCTGCTGGCCGCCATGCGCGCGCCAGCGGCTTCTTGACTTTCACCTTGGATCGCTAACGCTCATCATGACTGCACCACTTTCACCCTTCCTGCCCTCACGTCGCCAGCTCGGCGTGTTGGCATGTGCCATGCTCGCAGCCACCACGGCCGTCGCGCAAGGCGAGTACCCCGACAAGCCCATCCGCATCGTCGTGCCTTACGCGCCCGGTGGCAGCTCCGACACGCTGGGCCGCTTGATCGGCCGCCACTTGCAAGAGGCCTTCAAGCAGACCGTGGTGGTCGAGAACAAGGGCGGTGCCGGCGGCACCATCGGCTCGCGTGAAGTCGCCAAGGCCGCGCCCGACGGCTACACGCTGGTGGTCTCGGGCATCGGCTCGCATGTCATCGCACCGGTGGACACACCCGGTTTCGAGCCGATGAAAGACTTCACCCACATCGCCATCCTGGCCGGCCCGCCGCTGGGCATGGTGGTGAATGCCGAAGTTCCCGTGAAAGACGTCAAAGCCTTCATCGCCCACGTGCAAGCCAACCCCAAAGGCCTGAGCTGG
>JANMMH010000401.1:0-3451 GCA_031373055.1 Rubrivivax sp.
CCAAACAAGCCATGGCCACCGTGCCGGTGTGGAAGGGCAAGGAGGCCAGCGCCAAGCTCGGTGCGGCTGCGGCCGTTTTCGTCACCGTGCCCAAGGGTGAGGGCGAGAAGCTCAAGACCAGCATCGAGCGCATCGACCCGCAGGTCGCGCCCCACGTGCAAGGCCAACGCGTGGGGCAATTTAAGGTCACCACCGGCGCCGGCACGGCCGTCGTCAGTGTGCCGCTCACCGTACTGGAGCCGGTGCCTTTGGCGGGCATTTTTGGCCGCGCCTGGGACGCCATTCGCTTGTGGATTCGTTGAGCTGAGGCAGCCGCTCGCGCAGGGGCTGCGTGCCAGAATCCGCGCGCCACCTCCCGGAGCGCCCATGAACGACAACCTGTGCTTTCTTAATGGCGAGTACCTGCCGCTGAACCAGGCCAAGGTCAGCGTGCTCGATCGCGGGTTTGTCTTCGGCGACGGCATCTACGAAGTGGTGCCCGTGTACGGCCAGCGGCTGTTTCGATTTGACGAGCACATGGCGCGCTTGCAACGCAGCCTGAGTAAGGTGCGCATCAAAAACCCGCTGACCCGCGAAGGCTGGCTGGAGCGCTCGCGCAAGCTCGTTGCCGCACTTGCCGACAAGACCGGCACCGTCGACCAGATGGTCTACATCCAGGTCACGCGAGGGGTGGCGCCGCGCGACCACGTCATGCCCGAACACATCGAGCCCACGGTCTTCATGATGGCCAATCCGATGAAGCCACCCTCGGCAGAGATGCGCCATCACGGCGTGGCCTGTATTACCGCACGCGACTTCCGCTGGGAGCATGGCGACATCAAGAGCATCTCGCTCTTGGGCAACGTGATGGCGCGGCAGATCTCGGCCGACCATGGTGCGACCGAGACCATCATGTTTCGCGACGGCTTCCTGACCGAAGCCGCGGCCAGCAACGTCTGGGTCGTGCACGAAGGCGCGCTGCTCGGGCCGCCCAAGAGCGTGCACGTGCTGGAAGGCATTCGCTTCGAGCTGCTGCGTGAGCTGTGTGAAGAGTGCGGCATTGCCTACAACCTGCGCCCGATTCCGGAAGCCGACGTGCTCTCGGCGGATGAAGTACTGCTGAGTTCAGCCACCAAGGAAGTGCTGGCAGTGACCAAGATCGACGGCGAACTTGTCGGCCATGGCGCGATGCGCGGTAAGCCCGGGCCGGTGTCGGCGCGGCTGCACGAGGCCTATCAGCGCGCCAAGTTGACGCAGTCGATTTGAGGGCGGCGATGGTGTTGACGACATGAGCAAGGACGAGCCGGCGCCCAGCCTGATCGAGTACCCCTGCGCCTTTCCCGTCAAGGTGATGGGCCACAACGTGGAAGGCTTCGTCGAGGCGCTCTCTGCCGTGGCACGCAACTTCGACCCGGCCTTTGACGCCAGCACGGTGGAGCTGCGGCCGAGCAAAGGTGGCAACTACCTGGGCGTGACGCTGACCATCACCGCCACCAGCCGCGAGCAGCTCGACGAGCTGTACCGCACACTCTCGGCCCACCCGCTGGTCAAGGTGGTGTTGTAGGCACGGCGTCTGACGCGGCCAAGCGCGCGTCAAGCTCACGAACTTTCGCCGGCCCCGCCTCGTCACCATTGCGCGCGGCGATGTCGTACCAGTAGCGCGCCAAGCGCAGGTCTCGCGCCAGGCCGTCGCCCTGCTCGTACATCGACGCCAGCAGGTACTGCGCGCCGACGTCGCCGCCTTTGGCCGCTTCCCGATACCAATGCGCGGCCTGGGCAGCGTCTTTGCCGGCACCGCGTCCGAGGTAGAACGCCGTGGCCACGCCGACCATGGCGTGCACGCTGCCGGCATTGGCCGCGAGCAGGTACCAGCGGTGCGACGCAGGCAGATCGCGCTTGCCAAACTGGCCCGCTTCAAGCGCCTGGCCCAGTGCCACCATGGCGGTGACGAAGCCGCCGCCGGCACTGCGCTCGAGCAGTCGCCGCGCCACGCGCAAGTCAGAGGGCACGATCTCGCCGCGCAGGTGCATCACGGCCAGGTTGAACTGCGCGGCGGGCACGCCTTGGGTGGCCAGCGCGGCCAGTTGCCGCCTGGCTTGTGGCAGACGGCCGCTCTCGTAGGCCAGCACGGCGGCGTCGACGGCGGCCTGCTGGGACGGGGTGATCACGGCGGCCATGCCCGCTCCCGGCCAGGCCAAGGGCAGGCACAACACCAAGCGTGCAAAAAACGATCTGAAGTCTGGCGGCATGGGGTGCAAACTAAGATAGGGGTAGTGCCGCCCAGTGTCGCACCGGCCCCCACATTTGCTGTGACCAGGCCCTTGAAGCCCAGGAATCGGCCCCTATAATCTGCTTGCTAGCACTCATCTCTGGTGAGTGCTAACGGCTCGCTGTCACCCTGCCGCGAACCCCCAGGGCTCACCCTCAAGCACGTCTTGTGATGCGCTTGCCCACCATTTCACAGTGTCTTAAGGAGACCGTATGAAGCTTCGCCCCTTGCACGATCGCGTGATCGTCAAACGCCTCGACAGCGAAACCAAAACCGCCTCGGGCATCGTCATCCCCGACAACGCCGCTGAAAAGCCCGACCAGGGCGAAGTGCTCTCCGTGGGCCCTGGCAAGCACAACGACAAGGGTGACCTGGTCGCCATGAACATCAAGGTCGGCGACCGCGTGCTCTTCGGCACATACAGTGGCCAAACCGTCAAGATCGACGGCGACGAGCTGCTCGTGATGCGCGAAGAAGACCTGTTTGCTGTGGTCGAGAAGTAAGCCACCCCGGCGACTTCACCTGCATCAAACCCCCTGAACAGATTTCGGAGAAATTCACATGGCAGCAAAAGACGTAGTTTTCGGCGCTGACGCGCGTGCACGCATGGTCGAGGGTGTCAACATCCTGGCCAATGCCGTCAAGGTCACGCTCGGCCCCAAGGGTCGCAATGTCGTGCTCGAGCGCAGTTTCGGCGCCCCCACGGTCACCAAAGACGGTGTCTCGGTGGCCAAGGAAATCGAGCTCAAAGACAAGCTCCAGAACATGGGCGCGCAGATGGTCAAGGAAGTTGCTTCCAAGACCAGCGACATCGCCGGTGACGGCACCACCACCGCCACCGTGCTGGCCCAAGCCATCGTGCGCGAAGGCATGAAGTACGTGGCCGCCGGCATGAACCCGATGGACCTCAAGCGCGGCATCGACAAGGCTGTGACGGCCCTGACCGACGAGCTGAAGAAGGCCTCCAAGGCGACCACCACCAGCAAGGAAATCAGCCAGGTTGGCTCGATCTCCGCCAACAGCGACGAGTCCATCGGCGAGATCATCGCCAAGGCCATGGACAAGGTCGGCAAAGAAGGCGTAATCACCGTCGAAGACGGCAAGAGCCTGGACAACGAGCTCGACATCGTTGAGGGCATGCAGTTCGACAGCGGCTACCTCTCTCCCTACTTCATCAACAACCCCGAGAAGCAAAGAGCGATC
>JANMMH010000120.1:0-2059 GCA_031373055.1 Rubrivivax sp.
CTGCCGGCGTGGCGCGCATCTACAGCCCCGAAGACGGCCAGCGCATGGGCCTGGCCGGCATGATCGGCGAGATGGTGATGCGCTGCGACGTCGACCTGTCACTCCACGCACCCAAACAGTTAGCCGCCCTGCAAGGCGGCAGTGACGCCGCCTGGCGCGCGCTGTCGCAGGCCATCACGGCGCTGGAAAACGGGCGCGTCGATGCTGGGTTCAAAGCCGCGATGCTTGACGCGGCCAAGGCTTCGAAGACGCCCGTGCTGGGCATCACCGGCACCGGTGGCGCGGGCAAGTCGAGCCTGACCGACGAGCTCATCCGCCGTCTGCGTCTGGACCAGGGCGACGCGTTGCGCATTGCGGTCATCTCCATTGACCCAAGCCGGCGCAAGAGTGGGGGCGCGCTCTTGGGCGACCGCATACGCATGAATGCCATTTCGCCGTGGCACGGCTCTGGCGCCGACGCTGGCGCGTCGGGTGGCCAACGCGTCTTCATGCGCTCATTGGCCACCCGCGACTTCGGCAGCGAGATCAGTCAGGCCCTGCCCGACGTGCTGGCCGCGTGCAAGTGCGCCGGATTTGATCTCATCGTCGTCGAGACCTCAGGCATCGGCCAAGGTGACGCCGCCATCGTGCCTTTGGTGGATGTGCCGATGTACGTCATGACGCCCGAATTCGGCGCGGCCAGCCAGTTGGAGAAGATCGACATGCTCGACTTCGCCGAATTCATCGCCATCAACAAGTTCGACCGCAAAGGTGCTGCCGACGCCTTGCGTGACGTGGCCAAACAAGTGCAGCGCAACCGCGAAGCGTGGCAAACGCCCACCGAGCAGATGCCGGTCTTCGGCACCATGGCCAGCCGCTTCAATGACGATGGCGTGACGGCGCTGTACCAGGCTTTGTTGCCGCGCCTGACGGCCCTCGGTTTGAACGTTAGCGAACGCCGCCTGGCCACAGTCGACACTCGCCACAGCACGCACCAGGTGCCCATCGTTCCGGGCGCGCGCCAGCGCTACCTGGCCGACATCGCCGACGGCGTGCGCGGCTACAAACGCCGCGCGCGTGAGCACGCGGCTCTGGCCCGCGCCATCCAGCAGCTGTACGCCACGGCCGCGATGCTGCAAACCGACAAGCCCGAGCGCCACCGTGCCGTCGAGGCCGTCAACGACCTCGCCGCCACACGCGAGGCCCGGCTCGACCCCGCCGCCAAGAAGCTGCTGGCGATGTGGCCCGACATGCAAAAGGCCTACGCCGGCGACGAGTACGTGGTGACGATGCGCGGCAAGGAGCTGCGCACTGCGCTCACGCACACCACCTTGTCAGGCAACAAGATCCGCAAGGTGGCGCTGCCGCAATTTGAAGACCACGGCGAGATTCTGAAGTGGCTGATGCTCGACAACGTGCCCGGCTCCTTCCCCTACACCGCCGGCACCTTCGCCTTCAAGCGCGAAGGTGAAGACCCGACGCGCATGTTCGCGGGGGAGGGCGACGCGTTTCGCACCAACAAGCGCTTCAAGTTGCTGAGTGCGGGCACGCCGGCTAAACGGCTGTCCACCGCGTTCGACTCCGTCACGCTCTACGGCAACGACCCCGACCTGCGCCCTGATATCTACGGCAAGGTCGGCAACTCGGGCGTGAGCATCGCCACGCTGGATGACCTCAAAGTGCTGTACAGCGGGTTCGAGCTGACCCACCCCGCCACCAGCGTGAGCATGACCATCAACGGCCCCGCGCCGACGATCCTGGCGATGTTCATGAACACCGCCATCGACCAGAACCTCGACAAGTTCCGCAGCGACAACAAACGCGAGCCCACCGACACCGAAGCCGCGAAGATCCGCGAGTGGACTCTGGCGAATGTGCGCGGCACCGTGCAGGCCGACATCCTGAAGGAAGACCAGGGCCAGAACACCTGCATCTTCAGCACCGAATTCAGCTTGAAGGTGATGGGCGACATCGCCGAATACTTTGTGCACCACGACGTGCGCAATTTCTACTCCGTGTCGATCTCGGGCTATCACATTGCCGAGGCTGGTGCCAATCCCATCAGCCAGCTTGCCTTCAC
>JANMMH010000127.1:0-2641 GCA_031373055.1 Rubrivivax sp.
ATGGATTTGTCAGACGGCGATGCAGCGGCGTTTTCGATGGCCTCGTCTATGGCCTCGTCGGTTAGTTGCGACAGCAGGTGGCTTTTCCAGTAGCAGCGGAACTCACCCGCCGGATACAAGGGGTCGAAGAGCTTCTGCACATCGCAGTAGGGCATCCGGCCAGAGAAGTCGGCGACCATCGGGCCCAGTTCCCGCAGCGGCTGCAACAGGCGCTCGCCGTCGGCCGCATCACCGGCATAGACGGCACCCAGCGTGTAGCACCGGGAGCCCCAGAACGCCTGCGGATAGTCGGCGCTGGCGGCGACGGTGGAGAACTCGCACAGAGACCCGACCACGTCACTCTTGTCGGCCAGAAAGTCGCGCCAGAAGCGGATCGGCCCGGCACCCGCCGACAGCGGGTAAATGGGTGCTGCGAACATCACCGTCGGTCCGACGGGGTGCAGCTTGAACTCGAAGTTCACGACCACGCCGAAGTTGCCGCCGCCGCCACGGAGGGCCCAGAACAGGTCGGCATGTTCCGTCGGACTCGCCCGGGTCAGCGTGCCATCCGCCGTGACGATGTCGACGGCCAGAAGGTTGTCGATCGACAGCCCGTACGCGCTGCGCAGCCAGCCGACGCCTCCGCTGAGTGTCAGGCCAGCGACGCCGGTCTCCGAGATCAGCCCCCCGGGCGTGGCCAGCCCATGGGCTTGCGTGGCGGCGTCGACATCGGCCCAGAGCGCGCCGCCTTGCACCGAGGCCGATCGATCCGCCGGGTTCACGTCCACACCGCGCATGCAGGACAAGTCGATCATCAGGGCGCCGTCGCCCACCGCATGACCGGCCACGTTGTGCCCGCCACCCCGGATCGACACGGGCAGGCCCTGTTCGCCCGCGAACCTGACGCAAGCGACGACATCGTCAATCGACTTGCAGCGGACGATGGCCAGCGGGCGCCGATCGATCATGCCGTTCCAAACCGATCGGGCAGCGTCGTAGCCTGGCTCGCGTGACGTCAACAGTTCACCCGACAAGCGGGCGCGCAGCGCGGCCAGGGACGTTGCGAACGCGCCCGCGAAGGACTCAAGCGGTGTTGAAAGGCTCATGGTGGTGCGTGGCTTCCAAGGTGATGGTGCGCCGAACGTGGAGGCGCCGCAGCAAGCATGCGAAGAGCCCGGCTTTCTAGGTCAAGTCGCCAGTCAGGAAGTCTCGAGCGCCCGCATTCGGCGTGCCGCCGCCGCCGCGCCCAACGCCAGCAGTGCGAGCGCGAAGGTCTGTGGCTCCGGCACAGGGGTGGCCACAGCTGCCGGGCGCACTGCCACGGCACGATGCCGTGATACCTCCAGGTCGCCGCCCTTGAGGCCGATAGCGGGGAAGAAAGCCCACGCAATTTGGCCGGGCAAGGCCTCTGTACCGGACCAATAGGCGTCTTGTTGCACATTGGTGAACACGCCCAGCGCGGCCAAATCGCCAAACTCATCGAACAGGGTGGTGTAGTCGGTGATGCTGGGCAGTGCCCAGTCGCTGCTGCCGGCAAAGTTCAGGTTGTTCGCCCAGGCCTTCTGCGTGGCCCAGTTCTGCCTTCCGTTGACGTCCCAGTTCTGCAGCCAGATCAGCTGGGTGGTGGTGTCTGTGACCGTGCCATCGCCGTTCTTCACCAGCGCGGCCTGGGCGATGCCACCCATTGCCAAGACAGCCGCGGCAGCGGCCAGGGATTTGGTGCGTGTCATCGTGATGTGCTCCAGATGGTGAACGGCTCCAGACGAGCCGCGGGGTCGAATGTGTTCCCGGTGTCGAGCCGGGCCCTGCTGCTGCGTGACATCCCAGGTCAAGGTGCGACGAACCTTATCGCGGCCAAGCAGGCGCGCGAAGAGCGTATTGGTACAAGAACGGGTCAAATGCGACTCTCACTGCGACGCAGGCAGCCCAATGACGATGACGACCAACCCCAGGACCGCCTTGCCCGCCGCGCCGAAGACGACGCCCTCGGTTCTCTTGACTTGCAGCGGCTGATGGCCAAGGGGCGACGGTCGATCATGCCGTTCCAGACCGATCGCGCAGCGTCGTAGCCGTGGCCCCCTGGCGCGAGCAGTTCACCCGACAGCTGGGATCGCAGTGTCGCGAGTCTTTCGACCATGTTCATCGAGCGCCTTCTGCGCCCAGCGACGTTGCGGCGCTGCGCGGCAACTCGATGCGCAGCACGCTGCCATCCCCAGGCGTCGCGCTGAGGGTGAGGTTCGATGTGTAGAGCGCCCCATCGGGCCCGACCACCAGCCCGTTGGGCAGGTTGGCGAACTTCACGGCAAGCTCCTTGCGCTCGCCCGTCGCCGGATTGAACGACACCAGATTCGCGTTGTCCGACGTCCACGCCTCGTCGTGCGGGAAGATCTCGACGGCGTACAGGCTCTCGCGTTGCCACGCCAGCCCGACGATGGGGTTGCGCGACGTGAACGGCAGCGTGTAGCCCGCGAAGCCAGTCTTGAACACCGCCAGCTCGGACGGTCCACCGTCTTCGCCAAAAGTGCCGACATAGAACCTGCCGCGATGCTGCGTCATCACGATCGGGTTGTGTTCCTTGTTGTCGCGCGACATGTCGTAGGCCAGGCCGATGGCGCCGGTCGCCGGGTTGACCTTCACCAACATGCCGCGGTTCGTTTCGACC
>JANMMH010000166.1:0-2800 GCA_031373055.1 Rubrivivax sp.
GGCATGACGGCCGCACTGGCCAAGCAGTCGTGCGACTTGATGCTGCACTCCACCAGTGGCTTCTTCCGCGACGTGCAGCTCGACGCCCAAGGCGTGCGCCGGGTGCTGGCATTGCGCAGCAAACTGGCGCAGCCGGTGAAGGTGTTGAGTGAGCCTGCGCGCTATATCGACGAGCGGTATTGGGTGGCAGCGCAGCGGGGGTGATTTCGGTCAGCGGGTCTACGGGCCGACAGTAGTGGCGGCAAAGTCGAGGCGAGAGTGGCGCTTGTTCTCTCGCGTGCCACCGATGGTGTCGCAAAGGCGCGCTCGGGCAGGCCGCAGCGCGCATCTGGTGCGCCGAGCAACTGAGCACGGACACAAGACAGTCCCTGCGGACTTTCTTGTGCCTGGCGAAGGACACTGCGCATGCTTGCGCAGTGGCAACAGGGCTTGTGGGCCGCGCGCGCAGCGCGCTTCGTCATCTGACTTGCCGCAGCCTGTTTGAACGAAGCGAACGCAGTGAGCGCAGTGAATGCTGCGGCGGGCCACGAGAACGAGCAGCGCACGGTAGACGTCGCGCAGCGGCGACCGCGCAAGCTGTGCGCTGCGGCCTGCCCGAGCGCGCCATTGCAGCCACTGTCGGTCGCGGCGCTTGGACTGCGAGAGCCAATTCCAAACCCTGGGCCTGCGGGTTCCACGCATGGGGCAACCCAGTAGCTACGACGCTCCACGCACACCACAAAATGCGGCAGCGCCGCGTGTTGGCAGGCGCGTGACCGCACCCCAAGGAGACACTCCATGCGATCCATCACCCGCAGCTTCGGCATCTTTGTCGCCGGCCTGGCCCTCAGCCTTGGTGCGAGCGCACAGAACATCTCCATCGCCACCGGCGGCACCGGCGGCGTGTACTACCCGCTGGGCGGGGGCATGGCCGCTGCACTGAGCAAACATGTGCCGGGCATGCAGGCCACGGCTGAGGTCACCGGCGGCTCGGTGGACAACCTGAAGCTCATCGCCAGCGGCAAGCCCTACATCGGCTTTTCGATGACCGACGCCGGGCTGGACGCCTACCGCGGTGAAGACAAATTCAAGGGCAACAAGGTGCCTTTGAAGACGCTGATGATCCTGTACCCCAACCGCATGCACGTCGTCACCGTCGAAGGCCGCGGCATCGCCAAGATGGCCGACCTGAAAGGCAAGCGCGTCTCCACCGGCTCACCCGGAAGCGCCACCGAAGTCATGGCCTTTCGCGTCATCGAAGCTGCGGGTCTGGACAAAGACAAAGACCTGAAGCGGGAACGGCTTGGCGTGGCCGAGTCGGTCAACGCCGTGAAGGACGGCAAGATCGACGCCTTCTTCTGGGTCGGCGGCCTGCCCACGGCCGGCGTGACGGACCTGGCCAACACACCCGGCACCAAGCTGAAGATGATCGACCACGCCGAGACCGTGGCGGCCATGAACAGGAAGTACGGCAACCTCTACATCGAAGACTCGATTGGCAAAGACATCTACAAAGGCATGGACGCTGATAACAAGCAAGCGACGGTGATGAACATCCTGGTGGCCCACGAAACCATGGACGACAAGACCGCCTACAACATCGTCAAGACCATCTTCGACCGCCGTGACGACCTCATCGCTTCGCACAAAGAAGCCATGAACTTCAAGCTCGAAAACCAAAGGAGCGCCGCCTCACCCATCCCCTTCCACCCGGGTGCGGTGAAGTACTTTGCGGAAAAAGGCATCAAGCTCAACTAAGCGTCTGTGACGCCCACCCCCGACGGCGGCGCGGTCAGCGCCGAGGCGCTGCACAAGGCCGAAGCGTTCATCGAAGCCGAAGAGGGCGCGGCGAACAAGTTCAAGGGCGCGATGGCGATCTTCGTCGTCGCCCTCGCCTTCGCCATCTCGGCCTTTCACCTCTACACCGCCTACGCCATCGTGCCGACGCAGACGCTGCGGCCGATGCACGTAGGTATGGTGTTAGCACTTTGCTTCTTGGTGTTCCCGCTGCACCCGCGCTTTCGCCACCGCGTGATGCTGTGGGACTGGGCGGCGGCCGCGCTGTCGCTGGGCATCGTGGCCTACCTCATCATGGGTGGCGACGACTTCACCGACCGCAACACCAGCCCTGCGCCCTGGGACATCGTCTTCGGCGTGGCCTTGATCGTGTTGGTGCTCGAAGCCATGCGCCGCACCAACGGCTGGATCATGCCCATCATCACCAGCTGCTTCATCGCCTACGCGCTGGCCGGGCCACTGCTGCCCGCGCCCTGGACGCACAAGGGCTATGAGGTCGGCCGCCTGGTCGGCGTGATGTACATGACGCTCGAGGGCATCTACGGCGTGGCGGTGGACGTCTCGGCCTCGCTGATCATTTTGTTCACGATCTTCGGCGCGTTTTTGCAGCATTCGGGTGCGGGCAAGTTCTACATCGACTTCAGCTTCTCGGCCATGGGCGGCAAGCCCACCGGCGCTGGCCGCACGGTGGTGCTCGCCTCGTTCTTGCTCGGCGGGCCATCGGGCTCGGGGGTGGCGACCACGGTGACCTTAGGGGCCGTGGCTTACCCGATGCTGGCCAAGGTCGGCTACGAGAAAAACGCGGCCGGCGGGCTGCTCGCAGCGGGCGGCCTGGGCGCCATCATCTCGCCGCCGGTGCTGGGTGCGGCGGCGTTTCTCATCGCCGAGTTTCTGAAGATCAGCTACCTCGACGTGCTCTTGATGGCGGTCATCCCGACCTTCCTTTTCTACCTGGCGCTCTTCGTCATGGTCGAGATCGACGCGCGCAAGTACGGCATGGGTAACGTCGCCATCGACAAGGTCG
>JANMMH010000188.1:0-2194 GCA_031373055.1 Rubrivivax sp.
CAACGGCCATCAGCGGCAAGGCCCAGAGCCACGGGCGCGGCGTCATCGCGGCGAGCTTCTGGCGCTGGCGCCAGATGAGCCACATGCTGATGGGCGGCACCAGGAAGGCGTGCGCGAAGGTGTCTGAGCGCGACCAGATGCCGACCATGGTGATGCCGGTATCGCGGTACAGCAGCAGGATCACGACGACCAGGGCCAGCCACACGGGCAAGGCCGTGCGCCAGGGTGAGGTGACGTGCGGCGCGGTGGTGGTGGTGGTGGTGATCGGGTTCATCGGTTCGTGTCCTAAGGCTCAGGCCGCGAGCGGGCGCAGCGCGCCAAGTGTGTCAAGGTGGCGGTCGATGGCGGCCAGTTGCGCGGGCCAGCTGTAGTCTTTGAGCACACGCTGGCGCGCTGCCGCGCCGACCCTGCGCGCCGATTCGGGGTCGGCAAGCCAGTGGTGAATGCTGTGCACGTAGTCGACTTCCGCCGCCGCGCTGTGCAGCTCATGCGGCACACGCGCCGAAGCAATCGCCGCCGCGCAGCCGGGCGCCGTGACCACCGGGCGCGCCATCGCCATGGCTTCGAGCACCTTGTTTTGAATGCCACGCGCCAGGCGAAGTGGCGCGACGACGGCGGCGGCGTGTTGCAGATAAGGCCGCACGTCGGGCACGGTGCCAGTCACCGTCACATCGGTGTTAGCGAGTGCGAGCACGGCTGCGGTGGGCGCGCGGCCGACGATGTGAAAGCGCAGCCTGGGCCAGCGCGCTTTGAGCTGCGGCAGCATGTCGCACAAGAACCAGCTCACGGCGTCGATGTTGGGCCAGTAGTCCATGGCGCCGGTGAAGACGAGCGGGATCTCATCAATGGCAAAGGGCGAGGCGCGCGTCACATCGCTCTGAAAGTAGTCGGCGTCCACGCCGTTGCCCAGTGCCTCGATGTTGGCGCCGCACTCCGGTGCCAGGCTGCGAAAGAGCTCGGCCTCGTTGGCAGTGACGAAGAAGGATCGGGCCGCGCGCGCGGCCACGTCGCGCTCGTAGGCCAACAGCTGCTCACCTTCGCGCCGGTACAGCCATGACATCGGCCAGCGGTGGTGGCCGGCGTAGGCCGTCCACTTGGCGGAGTCGACGTCGACGAAGTCGACCAGCATGGGCATCACCAGGCCGTCGGCGTATTGCGCCATCGACGACGAGAAGACGATTGCCGCGTCGATCTTCTCGCGGCGTACGGTGTCTTCGACCCAGCGGCGCAGGCCCGCGTCACGGTAGTAGCGCAGCGTCAAGGCCGAGCCGTTCATAAGGCCCGAGAGACTGGCCACGCGGGCGAGAGCAGGGTTGAGCCGCACGGCCTGCACGCCTGCGCACAGGGCGCGCAGGGCGTCGACGTGCGGCGCGTCTTCGGCGTCGTCGACAAAGGTGCCCAGGAAGACGCGGTGGCGCGCCACCAGGTGCTTGAGCAAGTGGTACGAACGCACCTTGTCGCCTTTGTTGGGCGGGTACGGCAGGCGGTGTACCAGGTAGAGCAGGTTGGCCATGTTTGCTCTCTGCCGTTCAGCCGAGGTTGCGAACGACCATGGGCCCGAGCCAATTCGCCACGCCGATGGGCAGGCGCCGCCAGGTCTCGATCAGCAACTTGTACTTCGCGTTCGCTGGGTTGTTCTGCGGTACGGCGTCGCGCTTGTAGAGCTGATACTCGTAGTGCAGCGGTGTGGGCTCGAAGCCCCAGTTCTTCTTGAAGGCGTAGGAGCCCGTGCCTTGTTTGCTGCGGCCGTAGTCGAAGAGCTTCAAACCACGCGCGCAGGCGCGGCGCATCAGCTCCCAGTACTTGAAGTCGTTGGCGGCGAGTTCACGCGCGGCTTCGTCGTCGCCGGCGTAGTAGGGCAAGACCTCGTCGCGGAAGTAAAAGCTCATCACGCTGGAAAGTACCTTGCCTTGCGGGCTGGTCACCGTGAGCACGTCACAGTCGGCGCCGAACTCGCGCTTCAAGGCTTCGAAGTAACGCTTGGGCAGGGCCGGTGTGCCATGCCGATGAACGTTATCCGCGTAGAGTGCGAAGAAGCGTTCGACGCCCGCGTCGAGCTCACTCACCAGGCCGTTCTTGAGGCCCTTGCGCACCATCGCGCGCTGCTTGCGCGGGATGGCCAGCATGTTGGCTTCTTCCTCGGGCAGGATGGCTTTGCGGAAGGTGACGTAGAGGTCTTGCGTCGGCCAGTCGG
>JANMMH010000285.1:0-6271 GCA_031373055.1 Rubrivivax sp.
TGACCTTCGCTCACGCCGACGAGAAAGTCAGCGACAGCGACAGCAGTCGTTCGCAGGCGGCCAGCATCGATCACCAGAGGATCCCGGCTGAACGACTGCATCTGAAGGCCGCGAACAGGTGCGGCCGACCCTGAAGAGACATTCGTCTTCCAGTGTTCACCACCGCAAAGCCGCCGGTCGATGCGCTGGCAGGCAGCCATGCCGTTGGCGCACCGGATGATCGCGCGTCGCGCAGCGCTCTTCGCGCGCTTGGTAACTGCCGTCCGGCAGGCGTGGAAGATGCGTCGTATTGACATCGCTGCCGCGCTGCGCCCCGCTGTATGACGAAACAAGCCAGCAGTGCGGCGCTCGGCTTGGCCAAACGCAATCAGACCCCAGTCGCGGTAGACGTTCCCAACATGCGCGCAGCACCCTCAGCCATGGCCGCCAGCTTGGCGTAAACGATGTCCTCGTCCACCGCACCAAAACCGGCGAAAGTGCCAAAGCCGCAGTCGCTGCCGGCAATCACACGGTCAGCGCCGACAAAATCCGCAAAACGCTGCAAGCGTTGGGCGATGAGTTCGGGGTGTTCGATGAAATTGGTCGTGGTGTCCAGCACGCCCGGGATCAACACCTTGTCTTGCGGAATCTGCGCCCGCACGTCGCGGATGGTGGCCCATTCATGGCCGTGGCGCGGGTTGGCGGTTTCGAACAACAAGCCATGCGGCTTGGCCTTCAGCACCGTGGGCAGGATGGTGGCCAGCGGCACGTCCTTGTGGTGCGGGCCTTCGTAGTTGCCCCAGCACACGTGCATGCGCACACGCTCGGCTGGCAGCGCAACCAACGCGAAGTTCAGCGCTTCTACATGCTGTTCGATGCGCTTGAGGTACGCCACCTCGTCCAAGTCCTTGTACATCATGTGCCGGCCCAGGCCCAGGTCGGGCGAGTCGATCTGGAGGATCAAACCCGCATCGACGATGGCGTGGTATTCGTGCCGCAGCGCGTGCGCCAGGGCTTCGAGGTAGGCGTCGTCGCTGGCGTAGTGCCGGTTGGGCTGGAACAGCGCCACCACGCCGGGCGACGCCGAGTTCATGAACATCTGCGTCGCACCATGCCGCGCGGCAGCGGCTTTCAGGTGGGCGATGTCTTTGTGCAGGGGCGCCAGCGTCTTCACCGCAATCGGCCCCACGCAGCAGGGCCGACGGTAGCTGGGCGTGCCGCCGCTGCTACGCAAGCGGTCCATGAAGCCGGGGAAGTCAGTCAGGTCGGCGGGAGTGCGTCGCGGGCTGTCGCCGTCAAAGCCGGTGTAGCGGTCTTTGATGTAGGTGGCGTAGCTGATCTTGCTCATCTCGCCGTCGCTGACGATGTCTACACCGGCCGCGACCTGGCGCGCTACGCAGGCGTCTATGGCTGCGGCCATGATGGCGTCGAAGGTAGCCTCGTCCACCGGCTCGCCTTTCTCGCGGGCGAATATCTGGTCAACCACCGCCTGGCTGCGCGGCAGGCTGCCGACGTGGGTGGTCAGGATGCGGGGGTTGGCCATGTGCGCTGTGTCGTCACAGGAACCTGTAGCCCAGCTTCACGCCAAACGTGCGCGGCGCTGCGGCACTGTTCTGCATGGTGCTGCCGCCGCCCCACACAAAGCGGTTGATGACCAGAGTGTTTTCGGCGTTGTCCACAAAGGCCTGCACGTTCAGCGCGTCGTTGACCTTCCAGTTCAGCTTCAGGTCGACCTTGGTGTACGAGCCCTGCTTTTCAGCGGCCACGATGTAAAACTGGACGTAGTAGCCGCTGCTGAAGTTGACCACCACCATGGGCGTGAGGCTGCCCATGCTGCCCAGGCCAACGGTGTAGGCGGCCGAGATCGAGCCCGAGCGGTCCGCAGCGTAGGGGATCTTGTTGCCCGTGAGGTCGCAGCCAAAGGCCTGCGGTATGACGCCCACGCCGGTGCCGTTGACCAGCCCGCACTTGTAGCCCGGTGCATACACGCGGGTCTGGCCGGCAGGTGCGATCGTCACGCCATTGACCACGGTGGCTGCCGTGCCCGGGCTGTCGATCAGCTGGGTGATGGCGATCGGCCCCGGTGCGTCGGGGAAGCTGGTGTACTTGGCGTCCAGCAGCGACAGCGTGGCGCCCAGCGTGAGGCTGCGTGTCACACGCCATTCGCTTTCAAGCTCCACGCCATTGGCCTTGGCCTTGGCGGCGTTGAACAGCAGCGACGCCGTGGTCAGACCCACGGGCACCTGGCGCTGCTCTTGCTGGTCTTTGTAGCGGTTGATGAAGGCGGCAGCGTTGAGCTGCAAAGTGTTGTTCAGGAAGCGGTTCTTCGAGCCGATTTCCAGCGCCGCCACCTCCTGCGGGTTAAAGGTGCGCGTGGCCTCGGTGATCAGCGCCGTCTGGCTGCCGTTGAAGCCGCCCGAGCTGAAGCCCGTGCTGTAGCTGATGTAGAGCAGTTGGTTCTTGCTCAGGCTGTATTCGCCGGCCAGACGGCCGGTGGTCTTCTTGAATTCCACCGGGGTGTAGGTGGCGCCGAAAAAGGTGTTGTTGCCCACGCCGCCGCAGTTGGCGCCAGGTGTCACCGCGCCGGCCGCGAAGCCGCCCACTGCGGTGCCGCTATTGGTGACGCCGGCACTGCCAAACGCCGAATTCGGGGCAACCACGCTATCCAGCGACGCAAAAAATGGGTCAGGTTGGGTCAGATCAGGGTTAACGGGCGTCCCTGCGTTGCGGTTCGCGAATTTGTACTTTTTCTTGTCTACGGTATGGCGCACGCCGGCCGTGAACTTCAGCTCGTTGGTGGCGGCAAAGCTCAGCTGCGCGTAGGCTGCGTTGGACTCCGTTTCCGCCACCGCCGTGGTCACGAAACCATTGCCGGTGCTGCGGCGAACGACCTGAAACGCATCCACGTTGTCGGTCTTGTCTTTGAAATAGTAGAGGCCAGCCACGTAGCCAAAGGGGCCTTTGCCCTCAGACAGCACTTGCAACTCTTGCGAGAAGCTCTTATTTTTTGTGCGCTCTTGGCTGACGGTGATCGCTTCGCGGGAAAAGTCTTGGTCGACCGTACGCATGACCGAGAAGTCAGAGCCACCGGTGATGGACTTAAGCGTGAAGGCATCAAACCGGTAGGACACATCGGCCGAGAAGCTCGTGTCGGACAATCTGCGCTGGCTCTGGAAGTCGTTTTCCACGCGCCACGCATTGCCCGGACTGTAAACAGGGCGACCAATATCCGCTGTACTACCCACTGCGCCTGCAGGGCTCGCCTGTGTGCGTGTGCAGTCGGCGATACCGTCGGTCAACCCGCCCCGGCCGTTGAGCGCGTAGAAGGTGCTGTTGAGCAGTGGCCGGCAGGTGCCGTTGAGGTAGGTGCCTGTCTGGAAGTAGCTGAATTGCCCCGTGCCGTTGCCGCGTTGCTCGGTGCTATCCACCTTGAATACGGCATCGAACCGGTTGTCAGGTTTGAAGCGCACCGACGCGCGGAAGTAGCGAAGGTCTTCGTCGAACAGGTCAGCGGCGGGATTGAAATCGTTCTTGACGTAGCCGTCGGACTTGTCGGCCGCAGCTGCCAATCGAATCGCCACGGTCTTGCCGGCAGCGATATTGACTACAGCTTCAGCTCGGGTGCGCTTGAAACTGCCGAGCAGCACATTACCTTCTGCGCTGGTTTCGCCCAATTCGGGCTTGGCTGTGGTCAACACGATGTTGCCGCCAAATGTGTTGCGGCCGAAAAGCGTGCCTTGCGGGCCGCGCTGGACTTCCACGCGTTCCAGGTCGACAAAGCTGGCCAGGGCCTGGCTGGGGCGGCTTTTGTAGATGCCGTCAATGAAGAAGCCGATGGTGGTATCGGCGTTGGCTTGAACCGCCTCGGTGCGCACACCGCGCATGGCAGGGCGCGCGTCTGCACCCGAACGCCCGAACGTGAAGCCAGGTGTCAGGCCTTCGAACTGCGAGATGTCGTAGATGTTGCGTTCGGCCAGCTTTTCGGCCGACAAGGCGGTGACCGACGTGCTGACCTTCTGCTGATCTTCGATGCGGCGGGTGGCGGTGACGGTGACGGTGCTCAGCTCGCCCGAGTCGGCCGCAGGGGCGGTCTGTGCCAACGCCGTACCAGCACCCACCAAGCCCCAGGCACCAAGGGCCATGGCCACGGCGTGGGACAGCGGTGTGGCCATCAAACGGGAGGCATTCGTCATCGTGATTCTCCAAGCGCCATGGCGCAGATTGGGGTTGGGGGGAAGACGTGGCGCTGGGTCAGCAGGGTTGCAAGCGTATGCAAATCCAAGCAGAATCGCCTCGCGGGAAACCCTAAGCCGCACTGCCGTGTGGCTTGGCACCGACAAACGGCGGCGCGAAGCGGATGCACGAGCGGTGCACCCGCGATCCGCGACCCACAACCTGCGACCTACAACCGGATCCCAAGCGATGACGAGCAAACCCGATCCCACGCTGGCAGAAATGAAGACCGATGTCTGGCGGCTGTTGCAGCGCCTGCCCGGCCCCGACATGGCCGCGGCGCTTCGCGAGCAAGTGGCACCCGACGCGTCCTGGTTCGTGTCGCATCCTTTCAACGAGCTGGTCGGCCCGGCAGCAGTGGCCGACCAGCTCTACGCCCCGCTGCAGGCGGCGTTTCCAGACCTCGAGCGTCGCGCCGACCTGTTCTTCGGTGGCGAGTGGATCAGCCCCCCGTCCGGTGTCGTGGGCCACGCGCCGCCCGAGTTGCGTGGCGAAGGCTGGTGGGTCACCACCACCGGCCACTACCTGGGCACGTTCAAGCAGCCGTGGCTGGGCATTCCAGCCACCGGCGAGCCGGCCACGCTTCGATTCGGCGAGTTTTACCGCTGGCAACGGGGGCCCGATGGCATGGGCCGCATCACCGAAGCCCGCATGCTGCTGGACATCGTCGACCTGGCGCGCCAGGCCGGGCGCCGCATCCTGCCGCCCAGCAGCGGGCTCGAATGGCTGGTGCCCGGCCCGGCCCCACACGACGGCTTGCTGCTTGGCCCCACCGACCCGGCGCAGGGCGCTGAAAGCATGCGGCTGACGCTGGAGATGTTCACCGGCCTGTGGCGCTTCGACGGCAAGAACCTCGACTCGATGGACATGCCGCGCTACTGGCATCCGAACATGATGTGGTACGGGCCCGGCGGCATCGGCAGCATGCGTGGCGTCGGGGGCTTCCAGCGCCACCATCAAGCGCCGTTCCTGCACGCATTCCCCGACCGCGGCAGCTCGAATCACTTGCCGCGTGGCCACCGCTCGCGCATTGCCGAGGGGCCGTTTGTGGGCTCGACCGGCTGGCCCAGCGTGCGCGCCACCTTCACGGGTGACTACCTGGGCATCAATGCCACCGGCAAGCCCATCAACATGCGCGTCATGGACTGGTGGCGCAACGACGGCACGCTGCTGACCGAGAACTGGGTTTTGATCGACCTGCCGCACTTGATGCTGCAAATGGACGTCGACCTGTTGGCGCGTTTGCGCGACTGAGGGCCGGCAAGGGCATTGCCGTATCGGGTTTAATCTATGCATGCGCATGCAAGTTTGGCCGTACCATAGCCCGATGCAAGTCTTCGACGACAACGCCAGGGCGCCCGCTGCGCTGCGTTCTAAATGAGCGCTGCCGCCTGGAACCAGCTTCCCGACGTGCGTTCGCCGGCGGGTCGCACCGCCGCCGACGTGTTGGCTGAAGGGCCGCGCCGGCAGGCACTGCCCGGTTTCGAGCCGGTGTACCGCGACATCGTTGACTACATCGTGCGCTGCACCCACCGCATCTGGGAACAGAAAGACATCGGCTTGTGCCGCACCCATTACGCCGACAGCTGCGTGATGCACACCCTGAACGGCCCGAGCTGCGGTGTGGAGAACGTGGTGCAAGGCACGCTGTCGGCGTTGTCGGCCTTTGCCGACCGGCAGGTCGTGGCCGAAGACGTGATCTGGAGCGAGGACGCGCCGGGGCTTTTCTACTCCTCACACCGCATCACCAGCCGTTCGACGCATGAAGGCGTCGATGCGATGTACGGTGCCGGCGCGGGCAAGGCGCAGATGGCCACCACCGTGGCCGACTGTGTGGTGCGCGACAACCTGATCATCGAGGAATGGCTGTTTCGTGACAACGCGCGCGCAGCCTTGCAGATGGGGCATGCACCGCGCGAGGTGGCTGCCATGCAAGCCGAAGCCGATCATCTGGGCGACCCGGCACGCCACGCCTGGCGCCAAGCATGGATCGATCGCGTACGCGGCCACGAACCTCATTGGCCCGACGCCGACCACCCCGCATCGGGCCCGGCACGGC